>DAOOVO010000079.1:0-18694 GCA_035370245.1 Pseudobacteroides sp. | reverse complement strand
AAGAGCTGGAAGTTAGACTTAATCTTGTCAATACACTTAGTTATTTTACGTTTACTTTAAATTTTCAGTTTATATTATATACTGCGGTATAACTTATTTATACTGAAAACAGATTAAGTTCCCTTGATTTTATTTTTATACTTCTCTATAATTTTAGTTGTACCTATTGTTTGGCATTTTATACTATTGAATCATATATTCCAACTTCTAGAGTACCAAATTCTACCGAAGGTAAAGAGAGGTATTAACAATATGTCAAAATATATTTATCCTGTGATAATAATATTGCTAACCGCCGCACTGGCTATAACATTATTCAATAACCATAAAAAAGAAGACCCCATAGAAGAACAAGCTAAAATTACTCTTAACGGAAATAACCTGCCCATTTCAATTCCTTTAAAATTTGAAGGCGACAATATTCTTGCACCTATAGAAGAAGTATCAAAATCTCTCGGTGCTGATGTCAAATATAAAAAACAAAATAGTATCGGTATTGTTAAAGCTGAAACAACACTTGAATTTACTGCTGACAGCAAAGATGTCATAGTATCGGGAGAAGTTGAAGAACTACCCGTTTCAAGCATAAAATTAGACAATATAATAATGGCTCCGGTAAGATATTTAGCAGAAAAATTAGGTGCTGAAGTGGCTTGGGATGCACAATCAAAGACAATTATGCTAACAACAACCGGGAAAAATCCTATAATTTTTTTGGGAGATTCGCTTACAGAAAATTTCCAATTAAACAAGTATCTCCCTGATGTTATCAATATGGGTAAAAGCGGTGATACTACATTTGGAGCACTTGGGCGTCTTAATAAGGTTATTATGGCAAGGCCCAAAAAACTGTTCATAATGTTGGGTACAAACGATATATGGATGGGGTTCTCCAAAGATATATCGCTGGCTAACTATAAACATATAATAAATGTTGTCAAAATTGCCTCACCTGAAACTGAAATAATTATGCAATCGATACCTCCTTTCGGTATCAAGACAAAAAATATTGACATAAATAAAGCAAATTCCAGAATTTCGGATTTGAATAAAGGTCTCGAGACTTTAGCCAAAGAATTAAATATTAAATTTGTAGACATAGGCGGCCTCTATATGGATAAAAATGGATATTTAGATAACAATTATACCTCAGACGGTATACACATAAAATTAGATTCATATAATATATGGGTAGATGCCATAAATAAATATGTCCAGTCAAATTGATTATTCCTTATATGTTTGTAATAGCCATTGCTAAGAACATTTAACTGTTATTAAAATAGCAGAATTAGCCGAAATTTATCCTATATATAGTTGAGATTAAGTCTACATGGGATTATTTGTTAGTACTAAAGCGGAGGCTATTTAATATGGTCAATTTATCTGGATACAAGATCGGTGAGCAAATCCTAAAAAGTTCTGATACAACAATCTTAAGAGGTAATCGTATCTCTGACAATACAAGTGTTATAATTAAAGTTTTAAATAATGAATATCCAACAGCAGATAAATTGGAAAGCTTTCGTAGGGAATACGAATTAGCTAAAAGATTAACAGGCGATAAGATTATTAAAATGTACAGCCTTGACAACTTTGAAAATAGTCTTGCCATTGTAATGGAAGACTTTGGCGGTAAGTCATTGTCTTATATTTTAAAAACACATAATATTTCATTTGAAGATAAATTGCTTATTTCCATTGATATTGCCGACGCTATTATGCAAATTCACAGACAAAAGGTAATACATAAAGATATTAATCCCTCCAACATTCTTTATAATATGGACACCAAACAGCTAAAAATTATCGATTTTGGAATTTCAACAGATCTTAATACTGAAAAGCCCCAAAATCTATTTATTTTAGAGGGAACATTGCCTTATATTTCTCCTGAACAAACGGGTAAAGTGAACAGAGCTATAGACTATAGATCTGATTATTATTCCCTTGGTGTTACACTTTATGAAATTTTCACAGGTCAATTGCCATTTTCGGGAGATAATATAGAAATCGCCTATAGCCACATAGCAAAAATACCAAAAGAACCAAAGTTAATTAATAATGAAATTCCTAAGGCTGTGTCAGATATTATCATGAGATTAATGGCAAAAAATGCCGAAGACAGATACCAGAGTATTCCCGGTCTTGTATATGATTTGTCTTATTGCTTAGAAAATTTAGAGTCAAGACAAAAATTAATTAATTTTAAAACAGCACAAAAGGATTTTTCAGACAAATTTCATATACCTCAAAAGCTCTATGATAGAGAAAAAGAATTTGAAATACTGAAAAACGCAATTGAAACATTTGATTCTAGTCCTAAGAAACTTTTGTTGGTAACCGGCTATTCAGGTATCGGAAAAACTGCCATTGTAAAAGAGCTTCATAAAATTATTCTTAATAAAGGTTATCATTTTATATCAAGCAAGTTTGGCAAAATGCAAAAAAACAATCCCTATAATGCTATAGCTCAGGCATTCAGGGAATTAATAAGAAAAATAAATACAGAATATAAATATATAATAAAATGGAAAGAAGATTTAATTAATGCTTTAGGCACCAATGGAAAAATTATTGTAGATCTCGTTCCTGAACTGGTACAAATTATTGGAAAACAACCCCAAATATCCAAACTCAGTCCTAATGAGGAAAAAAACAGGTTTTTTATGGTTTTTCGTGAGTTCATAGGGGTATTTGCAAAAAAAGAGCATCCTCTTGTAATATTTTTAGATGATCTTCAATGGTGTGATTTTTCAACAATAGAATTATTAAAGTATATTATAAATACAACTGAAGCCGGTAGTTTACTGATTATTGGTGCATATAGGAATAATGAAGTTTCAGAAGATCATCCTTTGCTGCTTATGGAGAATGATCTTAAAAAAATTTCCGACAATGAAGGATTAGTAGAAAAGATCCTTTTAGAGCCACTGCCTGAACATATAGTAAACCAAATGGTTGCGGATACGTTAAGATGCCACTATTCAGATACATATATGCTAACAAATTATATTTACAGGAAAACAAAAGGCAATCCTTTTTTCACTGTACAATTATTAAACTCTCTGTATCAGAAGGGTGCTTTTACTTTTGACTACAATAAACATACCTGGAATTGGAATCTTGAGGAATTGGATGAAATCCATATTAGTGATAATGTAGTTGAACTATTGATACAATCACTAAATACGCTCCCTTTAAATTCATTAAAAATTCTTAAGAAAGCATCCTGCATTGGCAATTCCTTTGATTTAAAGACTCTTTATCTTATATGCAACGAGATAGAAAACATTTCTGATGCATTATGGACAATAATTGATAAGGACATGATTGCTCCTCTAAATAATGATTACAGGCTGCTTCATATGCCAAAAGAGGAATTGCTCAAATCAAGCATGGATATAAAATTCCATTTCAGTCATGAAAAAATACAGCAAGCAGCTTACTCACTGTTTTCTGATGATGAAAAACAGGAAACACACCATGAAATCGGAAAAATACTGTTAAAAACATATACTTCTCAAAATTGCCTTGATGATAATATATTTGAAGTAACAAATCACTTAAACATCGCGAAAGACCTAATTATAGAAAGAAATGACCGGCTAAATCTTATGGAATTAAATTATAAAGCCGGTTTGCAGGCAAAAAGCAATAGTGCTTATGATATAGCCATAAATCACTTCATGATTGGAAAAGGTCTTCTGACTAAACCTGAATGGAAGCAATATACTGATATGTTTTTTGAGATTTCATATGAATTGACCGAGTCCAATTACTTGGTAGGAAAAATAGAGGATGCTTTTAAATGCTGCAACTCTTTGCTTAAATATGCATCAAATAACATACAAAAAGCTCGTGCTATTTCATTAAAAGCTAAGATACTCGACAATAAAGGAGAAAAGAAAGCTTTAGTAATTGATGAGGTTAGAAACGGATTAAAAATACTTGGAGTTAATTTACCTCAAGATACTGAAGAAATCGATCGCATGCTCAGCCAAGGTATAACAAAAATGCAGGTATATTTGGATAAACACTCCATAGAAAATTTTGTTGATTTGCCCATAATGCAAGATGAAAGCAAGAGAACAGTAATGAAGCTCTTTTTCCAGGTACAGTCGGCCACATATCAATATTATCCTCCTTTAAACTTTTTGATACAGGTTATTATGTTTGATATGGCATTATCTTATGGAATTACAGAAGTATCTTGCAAGAACATTGCAGAATGCGGAATTATATACGGTCCATTACTAAATAATTACGATATGGCTTACCGCTTTGGTCAAACCAGCCTTTTACTTTTAGAAAAATTTAATGCAAAACTATATAAAGCAGGTTGTTATTTTATTTTTGCTGCATTTATTTCTCATTGGAAAGTTCATTATTCCGAAAGTCTGAACTATTATGATATTTGCATAAAGAATGCATTGGAAACCGGAGATATTGAGAATGCCGTTTATTCTCGTACTCATAAGTATAAACTTATGATATATTCCGGAAGTAACCTTAATGATTGCAAAAATGAAGGTGAAAATGTTTTAAAGTTTTTTAAAGAAGTAAATATTTCATTCCTGGAGCCATCAATTAGAATTTTCCTTAATTTCATAAGTCAGCTGCAATCAACATATGATTATGATAATGAAAAATCTTTGCTTGAGGAAGCATTGCAATCTCAGAATATTTGGTTTTTGTGCATATTGGGGCAGTGTAACTTAATTACCAACTACATATTGGAAAATATTGAAGCTGCAGATAAATGGGATAAATTTACCCGACCATACTTAAATGGTGCAACAGGCATGTTCTCAATGCCTGACTATTATATGTTCCAATCCTTGGTACTTATAAAAAAATATGAAAACACTTCAAAAAATGAAAGAAAAAAAATAATTGATACCGTCACTAAAAATATAGAAAAATTAAAAGTCTGGTCGGATAACTGTCCTAGCAACTATTCACATAAGTACTATTTAGTTTGCGGAGAATTGGCAAGGATTCAAAATGAGCAATTAGAAACAATAATAGCTCTATATAACAAAGCACTAAACTCCATTGCCCCCGGTGATTTTATAAACATGAAAGCATTAATAAATGAATTGATTGGTGAATTCTGGATTAATAGAGATGATAAATTCATAGGAAAAGCATATATAAAAGAGGCATATTATTTTTATACACAATGGGGTGCATTTTCAAAGGTAAGAATGTTAGAAAAGAAGTATGCACATTTCTTTACAGACTTTAGCAAGATAAATTTCAAATATCCAAAACATAACAAGAAAAATATAAATACCAAATTTACTGAAGCATTGTCTCTTGACCTTGGATCCATACTTAAATCTACACAAGCTATTTCAAGTGAAATCAAGATTGACAGGCTTTTAAAAGTTCTCATGAATACTATTATTGAAAATGCAGGAGCTCAATATGGGTGTCTCTTATTAAAGAATGAGTCAAACAATGACCTGTTTGTAGAAGCTTTAAAAAGCAAATACACTGATGAAATTCAAGTAATGATATCCGTACCTTTTTACGAAAGCAATGATTTTTGCCCTGAAGTGGTTCAATATGTAGTTAGAACCAGAGAAAACATTGTAATTGACAATGCTGTCGAAAATCCAATTTTCCAAAGCAATGAATATATTATAAAAAATAAAGTAAAATCTGTATTGTGCATGCCTATAATATATCAAAATGATCTTAAAGGAATTATTTATTTGGAAAATAATCTTTTGGAAAGCGTATTTACAATCGAAAGGCTGGAAACATTAAAAATAATATCCTCCCAGATATCCATATCAATAGAAAACGCACAATTATATGAAAATCTAGAAGAAAAAGTTAGAGAAAGAACCGAACAATTGGAGCTGGCAAACAATGAGCTTAAAGAATTGGCATTACATGATCCTCTAACAAGGCTGCATAACAGAAGATTCGTGTACGAATACGTAACAGACTTATCTGAAAGCTTTGTCAAATCAAAAGAAGCTGAATTCCTTAAAAGACAAAAAAGGGATTTAAGTTTTGGAAATAATGTTATCGGTGTATTTTTAATAGACCTTGACTTTTTTAAAAGTGTCAATGATACTTACGGCCATGCTACGGGAGACGAAGTTTTGGTTAAAATAACCAAGGTATTAAAGAGTCTAATAAGAGATGACGATTATATAATACGCTGGGGTGGCGAAGAATTTTTAATAATACTCAACAAGACAAAAATTGAGTATCTGACTGTATTTTCTAAAAAAGTATTAACCACTGTCAGTGAAACTCCTATTGAATTACTTGAAGGAGATAAAATATATGTAACCTGTTCAATAGGATGTACATACCTGCCGTTTCAACCGGAAATATCGGATTTGTTTACATTGGAGCAAACCATAAATATTAGTGATTTTGCAATGTATAAAGCAAAGGAAAAAGGTCGAAATCGTGCTGTGCATATTAAATTAAAGGACTTAAAAAGCTTTAGCAGAGAAGAAATAAAGACCTATTTTTTAAATTTAAAAAGAAATTCTGATGTGGATGAAAAATTTATCACTATTGAAGTAATAGAGTAATGCCCTATATTCTATAAACGACGGTATATTACATTCTAAATAAAAATTGACTTTATTTTACCGACCCTCTTTTTAACATCATTTTCAACTTCAATATATGTTTCCATGGCCAATTTTACATCACTAATTGTAGGCTCTATGTCGCCATATTTGGTTCTTATAAATATTTCCGAAACACATTCCAATTGAAGTCCAACCTCTTGTAAAACCCTTATAGAATATTTTGAAGGTGTTTCATAGTTTTTTATTCCCATTCCGATTTTACAAAGCAATTTGTTTATCCTTCCATATATGCCTTCAATAGATTCCTTGCATGGTATATTCAACATTCGCCTTTTCCACATACTTTTTCTAATTGATAAAATGAGTTTTACAGTTAGTAACAATCCCATAATTAAAACAGGTATAAAGAATAACCTTATCAATAAAGGCAATCCCATAAAAATATTTATCACAAGAATTACAAAAGAACCTATGCTTTCACCCACATTTTTTAAGAATTCTATAATTTCACCGGTTGTATCTTCCGCACTTACGGTGGGTTCAAACACCATCCATCCATATCCTGCAATATAAACCTCGGGAAACGCATGTGCATGTTTATCCCTTACCATATATTTTTTTGTTACAGGGTCCAACTCACTTGCTACATATCCTTCCACATATCTGGCAGGCAGCCCGGCGGCCCTTGCCAATATTACCATTGAAGAAGCAAACTGCACACAAACTCCCTTTTTGCTCTCAAACAGGAAAAAGTCATTGTAATCCCTGTTTTGTGGAGCCTTTGGCGGCTTAAGGCTGTACTTATAACCTGATGAATAAAAATAATTCTGAATTGCCAACGCCTTTAGATAATCGCTATCCTTTCCTTCTGTTATCTTTTCTGCCAGATTATATATTCTCTCGGGCAGATTATCGGGAAGCTGCAAATAATATGAGGATACTTCATCATATTCATCATCGGAATAAATTAAATTTAAAAGCTCCTTATAATCGATTTCTCCAGCAACATTAATTTTATTACTATCATCTTTTTCTAATAGAGAATCAATAATCTCAGGCTTTAATATTTTTACTGCCTGAAATTCTCTTGACGATGGGACCATATTATGAGAAATATATTTTACTATGTACTCTTCATTCATTGACGGTCGGTCTTTGCTCTGACAAATTAAATTCTCCGCTATAAAAAATGATTGTTTAATCCTGGTGTTTTTCTCTATAGATATAACTCCCGGAGGAGTCATATAGGAATATGAAAAGGCAGTTTTCGGAGTTATTACCGCTTTCTTCTGTTCCAACGGAAATGACTCATATTTATACAAACTTTCAAATGGCTTAATTTCCTCCGGTATCTCATTTTTATTTTCATACTCGCCCAACAATGATACAAAACTATTTATAAATCCCTGCTTTTTAGCATAAGAAACCAGATCTTGCTTTTCCTGCATATAATCATCGCCTATGGACCAACGGTTATTTTCATATTTATCCCAGCTTTGTATTCTTAAGTACAGAGGCTCATCCGCTTCCACCTCAAACAAAACCCTGTTGCCTACAGGCACGCCTGCAGATGTTATATAACTTTCCCTCTTCAACGCCATTGGATTAAAGAGCCTGAAATTATTACTTTGATTTTGCATTGCATTTTGAACTGCATTTCCAATTGGCTGCATTGTCTGATTGATAAGGGCATCTAAATATACTATTTGCGGTACTGAATAGGGCTTAGGAACTATAATAGATATTATCGTAGTCATTAAAAGAAATAAACCCATAGCCCCCATATAAGCGGGATTTCTTATAAACTCAAATTTCGTTTTGTTTGCAGACTTATTTCTTGCTCTTTCAATTAATAGTGAAAAGAAAAATACTGCATATGTTAAAAAAGGCAATGATATTTCCTTGTCGGATTTGGCAGAATGAAACATGAATGGGATAAAACCCACCATGAATAATACCCATATTCTAAAGTTTACAGCAGTGAAATAAAAAACTGTTGTAGAAAAAATATAAGCTGATATAAGAATGGTTCCTATCCAATACCCCGGTATCAAGATCCCGTTATCCGACTGTGAAAGAAGCCATCCAAGGAAACGCCCGCCCTGGGAATATCCGGTACTCATCAATATAAATATAGCAACTGAAAAATAAATAACAGAACCGAAAATAAATAATAAAGCTCCACTATTGCCCATTTTTTTCACAGTCGTCAATGCCATAAATAACAAACTGTTTATAAAAAATGACATTAAAAATGTAAAAACAATATTTGCACCAAAGACAGAATCTACAGTCCACCATGTTAGAGCTGTAGAAAACATCAAAGGGAAAAAATTATATTTTAATTCATTAATTTTTTCTTTCATACTGTCAATGTTCCTTTCAATCATTCTCTAAAATGCCTCAGAGAGATCAATTCCCATGGGAACTTCATATATTGTACCGTAGTCGGTTTGATCAATCTTCGTTCTTAAATTGCCCTCGCTTCCCATATTTTTTACTACAACCAAATTAACATAGTACTTGTTATAGTTCAACTTACCAACAGCCTCCATAAGATTATCGTCAACAATTCCGGTAAAAACAATAACTTCACGCCACTGAAATTTCGGCTGTTCTTCTTTTGCTCCAAAAGGCTACTTAAAGGCATCCTTAAATCTTCCGATAAATCTTTAATATTCAGAAATTCATACGCTGCAAGAATATTTTGCATCTCTCCAATATTCTTTTTTTCTCTCACAGTGAAAAGCTTCCACTCGCCTTCCTCATAATACCAAATATCCGACTCACTGTTTGTCGATACAGTGCCATGTGCTACTGCAAGTACAGCTTCGAGTATCTTTTCTTCAATAAAAATTGTATCGTCACTTTGCTGAACCTTTGGCCTGTTGAAAAGTCTTGTTATAAAGTTACTCTTCTGACTTTCAACTTCTTTTAAAAGACAGGGATCAACAATAAGACACTTTTTAGGAATACTCCTGCCTTCATCCTTTCTTACCATCAATACTTCCTTTTTTGCAGACAACTTCCAGTGAATCTTATGAAGAGGATCACCCGGCACATACTCTCTGAACTCATATCCCGGTTCTCCATTAGTAATGACCATGTTATTTGTAGTCATACTGTTATCTTCCGGCATCAAGGCCAATTCCGTATTTTGCATTATTTTGCTGTTTAGATTTATACTATAGAGCCTTGGTATTACCGTTACTTCACCCCACATTTTACTCAAATCCATATTTTTTGTCATATTTATTCTAAAAAACCCCAGATAGTCCTTAATGAAAATACTTTCCACTCCGATTTTGCTCACGCCGCGAGTTAAAGCAACATACTCAAATGATATTGTCTTTTTCATCCTTGAACCAAGTGAAAAGCGTATGTCAGTAGATGATAAATTAGTAAAATTGTGGCTTTTAATAAATGAAACATCCATGAATGGTACAGGTAAAATTGATTTATTGTTTATATGAAGATTAACCTTAATAACACCGTCTTTTTCAACTTCTACTGTTGGAGCATCTATTGAAAACTCAATTCTTCCCTTAAGCGGCATAGTAAGAATAATTGATATAATTAAAGCAAATATAAACATGTAAAGCATAAGCATAGTGTTGTCTCCGCCTAAAAAATAGGAATACAGATAAATGACAACAGCCATAGTTGTATAAACAATAAAATTCCTCATGATTCAAATCCTTTATATCAAAGTATTATAATAATCAAAAAGACAAGAAACTATAATACAGGAACTTTCACATTTTTCATACAGCTTAATATAACATCTTCAGATGTAATATTTTTCATCTTTGTACCTGAACCCAAAATAATTCTGTGAGCAAGAACAGGAACTGCCATTTGCTGAATGTCATCCGGTAAAACATATTCCCTTCCGTTTATAAAGGCCCACGCCTTTGCAGCCCTATATAAGTTAAGACTTCCTCTTGGGCTTACTCCAAGTACAACTTCAGGACTCTTACGAGTTTCTTCAACTATATCAATTATGTATTCCTTAAGAACAGGCTCTACCCTAACCTTTTTTACCTGCTCCTGTAAGTCCAATATATCTGCAGTACTTGCAACCGGCTCTAAAGCCGACACAGGATTGCTGCTTCCAAACCTGTCCAATATCACCATCTCACCTTCCCTGCCAGGATATCCTATTGTAAGCTTTAAAAAAAATCTGTCCATCTGAGCCTCAGGGAGAGGATATGTACCAAAGCATTCCACAGGGTTTTGAGTTGCAAGAACCATAAATGGCCTCGGCAAACTATATGTTTTCCTGTCAACTGTAACCTGAAATTCTTCCATTATTTCCAGAAGGCTTGACTGAGTTTTTGGAGATGTTCTGTTTATCTCATCGGCAAGAAGAAAATTACACATGGCAGCTCCTTCCCTATATTCAAACTCCCTAGTGGCAGGATTGAACATTGAAAATCCCATAACATCCGAAGGCATAACGTCAGGAGTAAATTGAATTCTATGAAAAATACCATTAACTGATCGTGCAAGGGCTCCAACTATCTGTGTCTTACCAACACCCGGAACATCTTCAATAAGAACATGTCCATCACATAGAAGTGCTGTAATAAGCTGTTCCAATACATGCCTTTTACCCACTATTACCTTCTCAATATTATCAAGTAGAATCTTTATACTATTGTTCATTATCCCATATGCTCCTTGTCTTTGTAACTTTTATTAAAGAAATTCTTGTTCTTTTAATATTCCTATACCTCTTTATCGACTGTATTTACCTGATTATTCGACACATAATGCATTAATTCCTGCTTCTCAAAAAATAGGTAACCTGTAAAATCATTGAAAAATTATAAAGGATAGCACATGCTACCCCTTATAATTAATTTATACTGTTATTCATCTGCACGAAATTCTTGCAACATGTGTTTTTCAGTTTCTACGGCTCCTGGAAAATCAAATTTCTGTGGTGGGCTGAATTCGTTGAACGGGAATTCAATTGTTTCGAAAAGTTCACATGGATTTTCATCTGTTGCTGCTATGCATTCTTTATTCGGGAAACAGAAATCAAATACCGGAATAAGGAGCTGTACAAGTCTTACCAATTTAATAATTGAGAATAATCCAAGACTTACAACTACTCGTTTTCTCGGTAACTGATTAGTTGGTCCTATATCAACGTTACAATCATCATCATCTACACCAAGAGTATCTGCAATACCTCTAGGTATCTGATCTATACAGCAGCAATCTTCGAAGCATTTGTCAAGAATATCCTGTATTTTTGCATTTAATGCTATAGGTTCAGCAACTTCCACTTTAGCTATCGGTAAATTATCCTGCTGAAGCTTTGATCCTAAGTTGATTTCCTTCTTATCTATCCTGCAGTCTCCCTTGAAGTGTGATTTAAATATCTTAACATTACCTTCTGAACCAAACAGGATAACCTTCTTGTCAAATACAACAAGACCTTTCTTTGTAATAATATCAACTCCTCCGTTATCCGGAACAAAGAAGTCTAATGTAACTCTGATAAAGAATTTTACATCTACTGTAAAGAATCCTCTCTTAAAAGGAACCTCTTCAATATCTGCATAAACATCAACTACCTCAGCACATCTTACTTTTACATTTATAGCCTCATCAACTATTCTTTGTATATTATGTTTAAATATTACTCTTGCGTTTTCTATACAATCCTTTTCCCTACATGAATCATATATTTTTTCCACTTGTATACAAACTGCTTCCCGAATTTTACACAAGTCCTTCTCGCATAAAAGTCCCGGAACTACTTTGTCATGCTTTTCATGTCCCATAATTATCCCCCTTACATAAGGAATTATCCTATCAATTACATAATATGTAGTTTATATAATTTTGTTACTTTAAAGACTAAATAAATTTATTTTGATTTGTATATATATTTTTTTTATGCATATCATTTTAATATGATTAATAATTTAAGGGTTATAAAAAATGTATAATTCTAAGAATACTCAATATTTGTTCAAGCAGTCTACCGGTCCTATATGGAACTTTTACTCTGATGAACGGCATGGTTTATGTTACAGCATATTATCAAAAAGAAATACCTGGTCGGAGCCTGTTTCAATAAATAAGGATTATTTACCGCCCTTCTATATAGATATGGACTTTGAGGACAATTTTCATATTTTATTCCAGGATAAACAAGGAAGCATTTTTTATACTTTTTTAGACAAATCAAATAACATAAACACTTTGCAGGTATTAAAAAGCAATATACCTACTTCATATAACAAATATCTTAAATTGGTTGTTTCAAGAAATGTAATAAATATATTTTTTATAATCGATCATAATAATTCACACATTCTAGCACACCAAACTGTTATAGGTAATACGGTCAATCCTCCAAAAGTAATTGATTATGTATACAAAAACGACCATCCCTATACATTAATAAAAGATAAATCAGGCAATATTTATGTTTTCTATCATGTATCGGACGGCAAATACCTTCAAATCGGCTTTAAAAAATATAATCACAATCAAAAAATATGGGGTGAGTTCACACCGGTTACCAGGTTTAATGGAGACTGCAATTTTCCAAAAACTGCAATTGATAATAAGGATATTATAAGCATCCTTTACCAGAGAAAAACACAAAAGCAATATGAACTGATATATCAACAAAAAGTTCCCGACCGCAACATGTGGAGTGCTGAAACTGTTATACAGAGTTCATCTTATTCTTTCAACAACTCATCAATTGTAATAATAAACCAAAGCATTATAGTTTACTGGGTGAGGGATGACAACATATATTACAGCATGTCAAGCGATATGGGAAAAACATGGTCCAAGTCCTCCAAATTGATTTTTCCGGCCAGTAAACAGCTTTTATGCTTTAGCTACAAAACCAATAATCCTTATGAAAGCGAAAACATTTATACAAATGAGATTCCGGGAAGCTATTTAAATGGATACAAGCTGGCTTTCTATCAAAATAACTACCAGAACAACAGCATCTCGGCAGATGAGCTTAGAAGTATGATTATAGACGGCTTACATCTTTTAAAAGGAAATATTGAAGATCTTCATGAAGCCGACAACTCAATCAAAGAAAGCATTTCTAAAATTGATAACATTTATAAAAATATTCATAATGAATTAATTAAGCAATCAGTTAAAATAACATATCTCGAAAACGAGATTGGAAAATTACGAAATAGCATAAAACATATTGAAGATATTTCAACTCCCGAATATCACGAAGAAAAACAGCAAGAAGAAGATATCAATTCTATAGGCATCAATGATGCCTAAAACATAAAAAGCTCCTCTCTTTTGGAGAGGAACTTTTTAATCATGGTTAAACCCAAAATGCCGTCCACCTAAATTTTGACACCTAGCCCAAGCTAGGTGGGTGTCCTGCTATAAGCTTTTAGCTTCCACTGCCGTTGCATCCATAAAAGAATGTCGGAATTAGATTGTGGCCTGCTATACACTTACAAACGCAGACTCCCGTTTAATCGTTGTAGGTTCAAAATATAGGCACTATCGAACATCCCAGGAGTACCCACATATTTATTTAATATAAGGTTATTATATCATCAAATTCTCTACAATAACAATTGACTATTTTTTATTTATATCCTGTTTAAACACAATGGCATTTGTTAAACTTTTTATTTCTCTTATATTCAAAGTCTATATATGTTTTGCAATTTATATTTATTATTTCTTATATAAAATGTATTTATTCTTATTAAACCCAGGTTTTATTAAATATATTTCCATCAAAGGCATTCCATTTATATAAGCCTCTTTTATAACTAGGTCAATATATTCTTCCGGAAACTTTAAGCAATGCCCACACCCGCTTTTTGCTATCTGACAAGGAATTGAAACTACCTCAAAGGTATATCCCTTTTTTTCTAAAATACAACATAGTTTATAAGCATAATTACCTGATTCCAAAATTCCTAAACAATCCATAATATCACCCGAAATTTTTATCGTGTAATAATTTATGTCACCAAGGAATTATTTGATACCAGGTAATTATCAATAATCTTTTTATTTGTATTATAATTTAATATTTGTATTATTATTTAGTAAATTCATTATTTATCTGCCTGAAGGCATAAATTGTCTTACCCAAGAACCAAAGCCTTTTGGATTCCTTGTTTGAATCAAAATAGTCCCCGGTCCCCTGAATCTACATACAATTCCCTCACCGGAAGTAATACTCGAAATCCATCCACTTGCAGCCTTTTCCATTCTATATTCCATATAATCAGGCCAAGCAACAAGATGACCGTTATCAATAATAATTTCTTCTCCTGCTTCTAAATTTATTGAATGTATTGCACCATACGAACTTAAGAAAACCAATCCTTTTCCACTGATCTTCAATATGAAAAACCCTTCCTGAGAAAACAATCCCTTCAAGAGATTCTGCATCTGAGTAGATACTTCTATTCCGTGGGTAGCAGCTAAAAAACCGTCTTTTTGCACACACAGCCCATATGACCCATCTAACTGTACATCCTGAATTCCTCCAGGTGCAGCTGTGGCAAGTAAAACTGTACCCGGCCCCCTTCTGGCATACAGAGTTTGAAAGAAAAATTTCTCTCCGGAAAGCATTCTTCCTAATCCTTTAAGAAATCCTCCTTCCATTTTTCCCTCAAGATCAATAGTAGGTGACATGGACACCATAGCATCCGACTCAGCCTTTAAAAACTCTCCCTGCTGCATACGTGCTTCAATGATAGGGAATGTGCCCTGATATAGTATTTTATAATCCACTCTATTCCCCTCCTTATCCTACTTGCAGCCCGAAATTATTACACAGGGCCCTTAAACCTCCTTGGAAACCACTTCCAACAGCATTAAACTTCCACTCACCGTTATATCTATAAATCTCACATACAACTATTGCTGTTTCAATTGAAAATTCTTCAGCAAGATCATATCTTAAAATTTCTTCATTTGTGTCCGAATTAACAACTCTCACAAATGCATTGGATACCTGTCCGAAATTTTGACGTCTGGCTTCTGCATCATGAATGGTAACTGTTATTGCAATTTTATGTATTTCAGGAGGTACTTTACTGAAATCCATTATCAACTGCTCATCGTCACCTTCACCCTCTCCTGTCCTGTTATCACCGGTATGAATGAGACAATCATTTCTTCCCTTTAAATTATTGTAGAAAATAAAATCTTCATCTCTTAAAGCTTTTCCGTTTTCACCAAGCAAAAAAGCCGACGCATCAAGGTCAAAATCGCTTCCACCGGAGTACCTATTGGTATCCCATCCTAATCCTATTATAACTTTTGTCAATCCAGGATTGGTTTTGGTCAAATCTATTTTTTGACCTTTTACCAAACTAATTGCCATAATTCATCACCTCGTCCTAAAATAAAGCATGGGCGTTTCAATTTAAATATTTGAAACGCCTTTTTTAGTTTTTATAATAAAAAATATTTATATATTAATACCAAAGTTTCTGCACAATGCAGCCAATCCTCCCTGGAAACCACTTCCAATCGCATTAAACTTCCACTCTGCACCATTTCTATATAATTCTCCTACAACAACCGCTGTTTCAACACTAAAGTCTTCACCCAAGTCATATCTTATAAGCTCTTCATTAGTATCTTCCTTAACTATACGTATAAAAGCATTGGATACTTGTCCAAAATTTTGTTTTCTTTGTTCAGCTTCATGTATAGTAACTGTGAAGGCAATTTTTGAAACTTCAGCCGGAACTTTACTTAAGTCAACCTTTATCTGCTCATCGTCTCCTTCACCATCTCCTGTAAGATTATCTCCCATATGTGTAACAGAACCGGAAGCATGATTTAAATTGTTATAGAAAACAAAATCAGCATCACTCTTTACTTTACCTGAATCATCCAATAAAAATGCTGCTGTATCTAGGTCGAAAGCAAAACCTCCATCATACTTATTAGTATCCCAACCCAATCCTACCATAATCTTTGTAAGACCTGGATTAGTTTTTGTTAAATCAACCTTTTGTCCTTTTTGCAAACTTATTGCCATAAAAATCCCTTCTTTCTTTTTAGTATATTTACAACAAAATTACTTTCAAAAGCTACAATAATATATATCAAAGTATATTATCGGCAAAAGTATTTAATTTATTATACATTATATAACAAATTATCAAAAAGTAAAATTATTTTTTTAATATTTAAACATATTTATTAAATATTTTTATATTTTTTCGTGTTTTTTATTATTTTTTTAATGCTATCAAAAATAATATTTCTCATGTTCTATTGAATAAACTTAAAAAAGTATCTAATATACTTGTCTTATTATTAACTTTTCTCTTTTTTATCTCTTTATTGATATCCTTTGTAACACTAAGGTTAAATCTTATATCCTCAAGATTATGGATATTAAAAAGATTATCTTTTATACCGTTTTCTATATTGTTATAACCTGACGGTGAAAAAACCAATATATCCAAACCTATTGCATTTAGCAAGGCTACAGTAATATAATCCTCAACTATAAAACCCTTTTCACTGTTATCGTATATTATAAGTTTTGGTACCTCAAAAGGATAATCAAACATCTGAAGAAGCTTTAATATCTCTATTTGAAGGTTGAATACAGTTGATATTACTTTTATTTTCATGTTTAAGTCAATATTAAACTTAAAATATTCTTTTATAAGAATTTCATTTGACTTATCCAATATATTATCCTGCACTGATGTTTTTAAAAAGGACAGAGGATAATCCTTATGTAATTTTATTTTGTCTTTGTCAAGTAAACCCTTACTGTTAAATAAATCTCGGTATTCATACCCTTTGGACGATTCATTGGAAAATGGAACTTTATCTATAATATAAATAAAATTTCCCTTATCCTTAATTAGATTGCTCATATCTTCCCAATACCTGGCTATATCCTTATGAGTACCGTTTATTTTTGCAAAAATATTAGGAATAATCACAGTGTTATTATGTATTTTAAAACCATTTCTATACCTGGCTTCTTTATTCCAAAAAGAGAAAATTTCTTCATATGTTGTATTAAGTGTAATCGCTTTGGTAGGAAGATTCTCAAATTGCCTCGGTTTAAAGAGATTAGGATTCTCGGCATTGACACTGGACTCAATACTTTTTTCTGCTTGATAAGCAGTTGTTGCCATAGTAACAATGCTTTCCGATTTAGGAAACTCCTTAAGAGGAACTTTTCTATCAAATTCAAGCTTAATACTGTTTTTTGGATCAACATCCTTGAATTCAGAATTGGAAAATGAATTAAAATACAGTATATCAAAGCCTATATAAGAAAGGAAAGTCATAAAATATATTTCATCTTTTTTTACTTCTCCATAAAATAAAAACTTTGGGTTATGTCCGTTAAAATCAAAATCTTTATAAAAATGTAACCCATACTTTTCAAACCAATAAATAATTTTAATACAAAAATTTTTAATTATACTTGAGTTTTTTGGATGCTTTTGATTGGATATAAAAAAATTAAGACAATTTTCAAATGCCTTTTTAATTATCATATTCTTAAAATCGCTGATTGAATATTTTAATATCCCTGCTCCGGATAAATTAACTGCCAAATACTGTGCCCTTAGATTAGTATCTGCCTTTATTTCATTCCAAACATTATTAAATTTGTCAATAAACTGGGGACTGACATATGTGTCCAATCTCTTTTCAAATCTTTGATATATATTTCCGATTTTTTTTAACTCAATATCCAGATTATAAAGCTCATTATAGTATTCGCTGTCACTATGCTGCTCTATTCCAATTACTCTGTAAAAATAAACGGGAAAGCACAATAAACCTCCATTTATACAGTAACCTCTTCTATCTACAGGCTTTTGTAAAACATCGCGATATATATCGTTTGATATAATATTAATAGTATTGTAGTCATTAAATGTTCCCATTTATACCACCTGCTTGATATATTTCTTATTATATTAAATCAAAACTAAATAAAAATAACAAGCAGTTTTTAGTTTATTCTTCCCTCTCAAACACCTGCCTTAGAAATATTATCAATTTTTATTATACTAATTTAATTTTCAATTATTTAATATTGATTCCACTGCAATAACTCCTGTTAAAAACAGGTAATATCGATCTTT
>DAOOVO010000078.1:0-18819 GCA_035370245.1 Pseudobacteroides sp. | reverse complement strand
GAAGTTGTCAAGGTACATCTATTGTAAAAAAAGAGTTTATGCAGTGGAATCATCTGTTAAAAATTTAAAAAAATAAAATTTTTTAGTGTTGTCAAATTATTCAGTGCTGTCGAAATATCTTACGGCATCGGATACATCGTTTTTTATCTGCTCCACAAGCTCGTCAACGCTTTTAAACTCCTTTTCGTTCCTTAAATGCTTTAAGAAAAACACTTCAATTTCCTTGCCGTAAATATCATTATTGAAATCCATAATATAAGTCTCAATGCTTATTGGTAGGTTTTCCTTAAATGTAGGATTTATTCCTATACTTGTAACACTGTTATAGACTTTATTTTCAACAAGTGTTCTGGTTATATATACTCCTGTATGAGGCAGTATGATGCTTTCCGAAAAAGAAAGATTTGCTGTGGGAAACCCTATTGTATTTCCGATACGCCTGCCCTTTTTAACAGTGCCTTTGATTGAAAACTCTCTTCCGAGAAACTTATTGGCCTTTTCAATATTTCCTTTTGCTATGTACTGTCTAATGGATGTGCTGCTTACAATATGATTGTTAATCTTAACGGGAGGTATGACTATTACATAAAAGCCGTATTCCTTTCCGGCTTCTTTGAGTAGATCAGCATCCCCCTGACCTTTATATCCGAACCTGTAATCAAAACCTGTAACAGCCAGTTTAACATTAAGCTTCTTAACCAACACATCCTTAATAAAGTCTTCCGGCTTCATTCTTGAATAAGCATCGTCAAATTCGTCAAAATACAGATAATCAAGTCCCGAGCTTCGAAGAAGCTCTATTTTCTTATTTATGGTGGTTATGATAGGAGTATTAAGCTTTTTTCTTAATATATTCTCGGGATGTTTCAAAAAAGTGTATACAATGGAGTCAATCCCCATAAGCTTCGACTCATTTATAAGTGTATTTATAAGCGTCATATGGCCTATGTGCAGCCCATCAAAGTTTCCAAGGCCAACCCCTGAATCTTTTTGTATCCTTTCATTCTCTCTACTGCCATCTCGGCTTCCATAAATAACCTGCATTTTACTCACCCAAAAACACTTTCTTTGACTTTAAAAGTACCTTTCCATTTTTTATATTAACCATGCCTAAAGCAATAAATGCTTTGTTGCTGTTGTATACTTTTATAAGTTCCCCATCAACAAAATTATCTTTTGAAATTTCCACCGTGCAGCCGTTTAAAAACCTTTTTTCCTGATGCTTTTCCAGTACTCCAAACTTATAGTCTTCAAAAGCCTTATCGATAGGAGTTATATACCTGTCCAAAATGCCTTTATTTGCATATTCGTCTATATCCTCAACGGTTAATGCATCTTTTATGTTAAAGCCGCCTGCACTAAGCCGCACAAGAAAAGACATGTGTGCACCGGTTCCAAGCCTTTGACCTATATCGGAACACAATGTCCTTATATAAGTTCCCTTAGAGCATCCGACATCAAACAAAATCCTGTTATCGCTGAAAATATCGATTATTTTTATATAATATATCTCTATATCCCTGGGCTTTCTCTCAACAGTAATACCTTTACGTGCCAGCTCATAGAGCTTTTTACCGTTGATTTTCACTGCCGAATACATGGGAGGAATTTGCTGCTGCTTGCCTATAAATGAATCAAACACTTTTACAATTTCATCTTCGGTCACATTTACAGGCCTTTTTTCTATTATATTTCCCAAACTATCCTGTGTATCGGTTTCCACGCCAAGGGTCATTTCAGCTCTATATACCTTATCTTTATCGGTCATATACTCTATAATCTTTGTAGCTTTACCCACACATACAGGCAAAACACCTACTGCAGCAGGGTCCAATGTGCCTGTATGACCTATCTTGGAAGTTTTTAAAACTCCTCTTAAGAAGCCTACAACATCAAAAGATGTCATTCCGGGAGGTTTTAATACATTTATTATTCCATCCACCTATAACAACCTCTTCAATTCTTCATATACAGACTTTTTGACACTATCCAAATCACCTTTTATTGTACAGCCGGCAGCCATTTTATGGCCTCCGCCTCCAAATTTGAATGCAACCTGTCCAACATCAATATATGATTTGGATCTTAAATTAATCTTGTACTCACCCTGTGATTTTTCTCTGATAACTACTGATGATTCTACGCCCTCTATGTTCCTTCCAATATTGACAATGCCGTCACAGTCTTCTTCTTTAGCATTTGCAGCCTTAAGCATTTCATTTGTAATATTTATAAAAGCAAGCCTGCCTTCTTCAAGAAGCTCCAATGTATTAATTGCATACCCTATAAGCATTACTCTCTCTTTTGTCGTAGAATCAAAAACTCTCTGTGCAACCTCTGCCACTTTAACTCCGCTTTTCACCAAATCCGATACAATTTCATGGGTTTTAGATGTCGTATTGCTGAATTTAAAGCATCCTGTATCGGTAGCTATAGCAACATACAAACATGTGGCAATATCGGCATCAATCTCAACATTTAAAAGATTTATGAGCTCATATATTATCTCACCTGTTGCAGATGCATTTACATCAAGATAATTATAGCGGGCAAACCCTGTATTAGTGCCATGATGATCAATATTTACAGTATTATCCACACTGTTAAAAACGTCGATCCTCTTTCCGATTCTGCCGGTATCACCTGTATCTAATGCTATTACCATATCAAATCTATGGTTGGAATTTCCTTCATATATCACAACATCCTCTAAAGGTAAGAAGTTGTAAATATTTGGAATCTTCTCTTCCGCTATTATTTTTATATCCTTGCCAAGTCTTTTTAATGCAATTCCCAATGCAATACAAGACCCCCACGCATCCCCATCTGCCTGAACATGAGGTAGGATGGCAATACTTTTACAATTTTCAATTCCGCTTACAATATCAACTAAATACAACCCAACACACCGCCTTATTCCTTTTCGCCGATTTCACCATCACCTTTTACAGTTTCATTTATAAGCTTTGTCATATATACTCCATGCTCAATTGAGTCATCAATTTCAAAATGCAACTCAGGTGTATAGCGAAGCTGCATCCTGTGCCCAACCTCCCGCCTTATAAATCCTGCGGCACTTTTTAATCCTTCGTGAGCGTTCTTTTTATCCTCTTCACTGCCTAAAACACTTATATAAACCTTTGCATGTCTCAAATCCTTTGTAACATTTACCGAAACAACGCTAACCATACTCGGCATGCGTGGGTCTTTTAAATCATTCATAATTATACTGCTAATTTCCTTTTTCATTTCCTCTGATATTCTGCTTGTTCTATCTCCCATAAAAACACTCCTCAAACTTTTAATGCCTTATAAAGCGGTAAATCATTAAAGAACAACTTCCCCCTTACAGCTTATAGGGGAAGTCATATCTTCAATCACACATAAAATCGCCTTAATATTCGTTATTAATATTAGTTATTGTACTTTTATCTTTCCACTTCTTCCATTGTATATGCTTCAATTATATCGGTATCTTTTATATCATTGAACCTTTCAAAGGACATACCGCATTCAAATCCCTGTGCCACTTCTTTGACATCGTCTTTAAATCTCTTTAAAGAAGCAAGTTTACCTTCATAAACCACTATTCCATCCCTTATAATCCTTACATCGGAACTTCTGGTAAACTTTCCGTCAGTTACATAACAACCGGCTATAGTACCTATTCCTGAAACCTTAAACAATTGCCTTATTTCAGCATGGCCCTGAACAACTTCCTTATATGTTGGCTCAAGCATACCCTTCATAGCGGCTTTTATATCCTCTATGGCATTGTAAATAATTCTGTACAGTCTTATGTCAACACCCACATCCTTTGCCTTCTCGGCAACATTTATACCGGGTCTAACATTAAATCCTATTATTATAGCATTGGAAACCTGTGCCAAAGTAACATCATGCTCGGATATTGCCCCAACGCCTCCGTGGATTATCTTTACCCTAACTTCTTCATCACTAAGCTTTTCAAGAGACTGCTTAACCGCTTCTACAGAACCCTGTACATCAGCTTTGACTATGACATTGAGTTCTTTAACCTTACCTTCTTTTATCTGACTAAAGAGATCTTCCAATGTTACCTTTGCAGTTGATTTAAGATGCTCTTCCCTTAACTTGAGCTTTCTCTTTTCAGCAAGCTGCTTTGCAGTCTTTTCATCCTTAATGGCATAGAATGTTTCGCCTGCTTCCGGAACTTCAGGCAATCCCAATATTTCAACCGGCATTGAAGGTCCGGCCTTCTTGATATGGTTACCCTTATCGTCTACCATGGCCCTTATTCTACCAACTGTAGTTCCTGTAACAATTGAATCGCCATGCTTTAAAGTTCCTCTCTGAACGAGCATTGTAGCTATAGGACCTCTATCCTTATCGAGTTTTGCTTCTATAACGGTACCCTTTGCCTGTCTGGTAGGATCGGCTTTAAGCTCCAACATATCTGCAGTAAGAAGAACCATTTCCAAAAGTCCGTCGATATTTTCCCTCTTTTTAGCAGATACATTTACACATATAACGTCTCCGCCCCATTCTTCAGGTACAAGACCGTACTCGGTCAATTCCTGCTTAACTCTGTCAGGATTCGCTCCCGGCTTATCTATTTTATTGATAGCTACTATTATGGTTACATTAGCGGCTTTTGCATGGTTTATGGCTTCAACTGTCTGCGGCATTACACCATCATCGGCAGCTACCACCAATATAGCTATATCGGTAACCTGAGCACCTCTTGCTCTCATGGCTGTGAAAGCTTCATGACCAGGTGTATCAAGGAATGTAATATTCCTGTTATTTATTTTTACGGAATAAGCACCGATATGCTGTGTTATTCCTCCTGCTTCGCCCTTAACAACATCAGCTTCTCTTATGGCATCTAAAAGCGATGTTTTTCCGTGGTCAACATGCCCCATAACAACAACAACTGGCGGTCTGGGCTCTAACTTGCTTTCATCTTCGGTTTCTGCATCATCAAAGAGAATATCTTCTTCACTAATCTCTACTTCTTTCTCAGCCGTAATGCCAAATTCTTCGGCAACTATGGCAGCAGTATCAAAGTCCAACTCATGATTTAATGTAGCCATTACACCAAGAGCCATGAGCTTTTTAATAACTTCTGTTGCTGTCTTTTTAAGGGTCTCGGCCAGGTCTTTAACAGTGATACTCTCTCTTATTTTTACATGAGTAAGAACAGCCTTTGGCGGTATATGCTTGTTTTCAGTTGAGCCTCTGGCATCTTTTTTGGGCTTTGGAGCCTTCTTAGTCCTTTTAAAACCATCACTGTCATAAAACTCATCCAATATAAAATCCTCTGACAGTACTTCCGAAATGCCTTTCTTTTCAGTAAGCTTAACGGAATTTGGCCTAAACCTTTCATTCTTATTGATAAACGGTTTTGCACCATCTTTCCTTTGCTCTCTTCTTATATCCCTATCCACATCCTTAATTGAGAATTCACGCTTTAACTCATTCTTGGCAGATGTTAATTCTTCCGTCTTTGCAGCTGTCAAATCAGCTTTAGGAATCTCAGGGAGTCTGTCACCATGTTTTGCAGCCGTTCTGTCATTAGGCCTGTTAAACGGCTTATTACCGTCATTAGGTCTGTTAAATGTCCTGTCACCCTGCTTATTGTTGTTTCTGTTGTCATTCTGTTTAAAATTCTGTTTGTCATTTTGCTTGTTGCCGGTTGCATTTTTATCATTATTCTTATTTGCGTTTACGTTTTTGTCGTTTGGCTTGTTATGCTGATGCTGTTTATCGTTTTGCTTGTTAACATTTCTGTTATCATTTTTGTTTTCAGTTTTCAAGTTCTTATTGTGATTCTGGTTTTGCTGTCCATCGGTTTTATTAACTGACGGCTGCACTTGTTTTTTATCAACATTTGCATTAGCCTTAACATCATGATTTTTAGATTCATGCACTCCATCTACAGATTGCTGATCTGATACCACTTTTTCTTCCGGCTTTACGTCCTGTATAATATTCCCAGTCGCCTGAACATCAACCTCTGTTTTTTCTGCTTCATTCACATTACTCTTCTCGACTATACTACTCACCCCATCACTAGCAGACTGTTTTTCAATTCTCTTTGTTTCATTTTTTTTGTTATCGGACGATTTATCTTCATTTTGGTTTATAGTAGGACCCTTTACAGTCGAGGTACTTTCAACAGGCTTTGAAGTAACCTTTTGCTCCTGTATCAGATTGCTTCTATTATCCTGTTTTACATCATGTTTTGCATTATCGTGTTTTGTATTATCGCTCTTGTCACTATCAACATTATTGCTATTTTTTAAGCTATGGCTAATGTAATCTTCTATATCGGTATTTCTGACAAATCCTGCCCTCAACCCTGAATTTGCCTCTGCTGTTCTTACAATAGATCTATGACTTTTTCCATCCTTTTGTGCCTTAGATGCATTTGTATTAGCAGTATTCGGTGATGATATCACCTTTTCGTCCACATTATCGGAACTTGAATCAATAATTATTTCTGTTTTTCTAATTATTCTTGGTGCCTGTTTTGCAGCCTTTTTTGATTTGTTTTTCAAGTCGGCACTTGCTACATTCGGTACAGGATTGGAATTCAAAATAGGATTTGAAGCATGTGGTGACTTCTTCTCTTCTGCTTCCGGTTTCTTAACCTTATCCTGTTTAATAATTCCTATATGGTTATATAAAGCCTCGATCTCTTCATCACTTAATAAACTCATATGGTTCTTTACATGTATATCGATCTCTGCCAACTTCTCAGTAAGTCTCTTGCTTGTTGTATTCAGTTCTTTTGCCAGCTCATATACTCTGACTTTATCCAATATGCTCACCCCCAAATTCATCAGTGTAGCTGTCAATCTTTTCAGCTAACTTTCTTGCAAACCCTTCATCCATTATGGCAATTACAGAACGGATATCTTTTCCGATATGCCTTCCTATAAGTTCCTTAGTACCAAAAAAACGAATTTCTACATTCCTGTATTTACACTTGTCTGTAAACTTCTTTTTTGTATTTAAAGACGCATCTTTTGCCACTACTATAAGACTAACATTATTGTTTTTTATAGCTCTTTCACAAGCTTCTTCCCCGGACAACAATTTACCTGCTTTTACGGCTAAACCCATGAATGAGTATATGTTATGAACCATCCAAACCCTCCAATTGATTTCTTAATTGAGTATAAATCTCTTCACTTATAGCAGTTTCAAATGCTCGTTCTAATTTTTTACCTTTTTTCGCTTTCTCAAAACAAGATAGGCTGTTGCAAATATACGCCCCTCTTCCCGGCTTCTTACCAATGGGGTCCAACGATATTTCGTTTTCTTTATTTTTAACTACCCTTATAAGCTCTTTTTTAGGCTTCATTTCCTGACACCCAATACACATTCGAAGAGGTATTTTTCTTTGCTTCACGTATTAATCCCTTTCCCTTCTTATTTGATATAACAAAAATTCGTGTTTTTATTTATCTTCACCTTCATAGTCATCAAACAATTGAGACTGTTCTTCTTTGTTTTCTTCATATTCCGAATTGTCATATCCGTCATAGGAATCAAGCTCTTCATCCATCGGTTTAAAGAGATCAAAACTGCTGTACTGTGCCTCTTGTGCACCGTCATCATTATAGTTAAGAAGCTGCTGCTCAATCGTTGCCCTAAGCTGTGATTCACTTTTTATATCAATTTTCCAACCGGTCATTTTGGCAGCAAGCCTAGCATTTTGTCCTTCCTTGCCTATAGCAAGTGAAAGCTGGTAGTCGGGAACAGTTACTTTTGCACTTTTCTCCTCTTCATTAATACTAACCCTTATTACTTTTGCAGGGCTTAAGCTTGCAGATATAAAAACCTCAGGATCACTGCTCCATTTTATTATATCTATTTTTTCCCCTCTAAGTTCATCAACAATCGCTTGAACTCTTGTACCTTTTTGACCGACGCAGGCACCAACAGGGTCTACATTAGGGTCCTTGGAAAAAACAGCAATTTTTGTTCTGGAACCCGGCTCCCTTGCTATGCTTTTAATTTCAACAATTCCCTCATGTATCTCAGGAACTTCCAACTCAAACAGCCTTTTAACAAGCCCCGGATGAGTCCTTGAAACTGCAATCTGAGGACCTTTTGTCGTCCTCTTAACCTCAAGAATATATGTCTTAATCCTGTCGTTAAATTTGTATTCTTCTCCCGGTGTCTGCTCTGATGCTGCTAGAACTGCTTCAGCCTTACCCATATCTATAATTACATTTTTTCTTTCAAACCTTTGAACTATACCTGTTACAATATCGCTCTCCTTGTTGGAGAACTCATCATAAACTATTTCTCTTTCCGCTTCCCTTATCCTCTGGACAACAACCTGTTTGGCAGTCTGTGCAGCGATTCTTCCAAAATTTTTGGGCGTAACTTCTATTTCTGCCACATCACCGTCAGTGAGCATTCCGTCCAGCCTTTTCGCTTCATCCAATGATATCTCAAGATTGTCATTAACAGGCAGAGAGCTTACCTTTTTTAATGCATAAACCTTAACATCTCCCGACTCAGCATTAAATGTAACCTTGACACTCTGTGAAGAACCGAAGTTACGTTTGTACGCAGAAATCAAAGCAGCCTCAATGGCCTCAATCAATATATCCTTTTTAATTCCTCTTTCTTTTTCCAACTGATCCAATGCATGGATTAATTCCGCACTCATTTTATTCCTAAACCTCCCTAAATAAATCTTAGAATTTTATTGTCCTTTTCACAATCGCTACTTTATCCCTGTCAAATTCAAGTATGTCATTGTTCGACTCTATAATTGAAATTTTACCGTCTATAAGTCCGTTCAGCTTGCCCTCAAATATTTTCTTACCGTCAATAGGCTGGTAAAGTTTAACTTCTACCTGCTCACCTTTATACTTAATAAAATCTTTATCTCTTTTTAAAGGTCTTTCAATTCCAGGTGATGATACCTCCAGAAAATAATGCTGTGGAATAGGATCAACTTTGTCAAGTTCCTGTCCAAGTGCCTCACTGACCAGTTGGCAGTCATCTATTGATATACCGCCCTCTTTGTCTATGTAAACTCTCAGGTACCAATTGGCTCCTTCCTTAAGAAACTCTACATCCACCAATTCGAAATTATTTTTTTCTGTAATGGGTGAAACCATTTCCGTCACAATATCCTCAATTTTTTGCCTGGCCATACTTACCTCCAATCATTTTACGGCATTATCGCATATCTATTATAGTTTTTCACTTGATTCTCAAAACTTTTAAAAAAACAATGCGAAAGAGTGGGATTTTCCCACTCTTCTCTACTCTAAAAGAAACTTTAAAATTTTGCCCAAGAGTATTATATCACTATTATGTACATTAAGCAACAGATTTATTACAAAATCATCTTTCTCACTTCATCAACAAACTCATCAACCACTTTTTCCTGGGGTATCTTTCGAATTATTTGGCCCTTTTTAAATAACAGAACTTCTCCATCTCCGCCTGCTATACCGATATCGGCATGCTTTGCTTCTCCCGGACCGTTGACGGCACAACCCATGATTGCTACTTTTAAGTTTGCATCTACGTCCTGAAGCTTCTCCTCAATGCCGTTGGCAATTTCTTCTAAGTTGACCCTGCACCTACCGCAGGTCGGACATGATATGAATTCTATTCCTGCCTTCTTGAGCTCTAAAGACTTTAGTATCTCTATGCCGGCTTTAACTTCTTCCACCGGATCACCTGTTAAGGATACCCTTATTGTGTCACCGATTCCTTCAGCCAAAAGTGCACCAATACCCACCGACGATTTAATCGTACCCCTGTAGACCGTTCCAGCCTCTGTCACGCCTAAATGAAGAGGATAATCAGCTTTCTCCGACATCATACGGTAGGATGCTAATGTAAGTGGCACATTGGACGCCTTAATTGAAATGACAATATCACTAAAATTGCAATCTTCCAAGAGAGATGCATGGTATAGTGCACTTTCCACCATGCCTTCCGCTGTAACTCCTCCATACTTTTTTTGTATATCACTTTCAACCGAGCCGGAATTAACTCCAATCCTTATGGGTATGTTCCTTTCCTTTGCCATTAAGGCAACCTTCCTAACTCTATCCATACCGCCTATGTTTCCGGGATTGATTCTTATTTTGTCCACACCCATTTCCATGCACTTTAGAGCAAGCCTGTAATCAAAATGAATATCGGCTACTAAAGGTATTTTAACCGACTTTTTAATTTCACCGATTGCCTCGGCCGCTTCCATATCCAGGACTGCAAGCCTTACAATATCGCAGCCTGCTTCTTCAAGCCTTTTTATTTGCTCTATTGTACCTGAAACATCTCTTGTATCGGTATTGGTCATAGATTGAATGAGTATCGGAGCATCCCCTCCAATATGCAAAGGACCTACGGATACCTTTCTTGTTTTCTTTCTTTTTATTGCAAAATCGCCCATCTCTATACTCCAATTCCGTTGAATATCTTGAATATATCGCTAAATAACACAACAACAAACAATATCATCATAAACACAAAGCCTGCTGCCATAATCATTCTCTCCTTTTCTACAGGAAGAGGCTTTCTTCTTATGGCTTCTAGAGTTAACAAAACAAGTCTGCTTCCATCCGCAGGCGGTATGGGAAGTAGATTTGCAATACCCAATGCAATTGAAATAAACACCATCAAGTTCAACATGCTAAGTATTTTATCCATAAAGGTTGGAACCATTTGAACCACTTCATTCATTGTGGCTACCATGCCCACAGGCCCTGTAACCTCTCCAAATGAGAACTTACCTTGGAAAAGATATATTATGGAATAAACAGAAACTCTTGTATATGAATATGTGTCTATCAATGATTCCCTTAAAATGTCACCAACTCCGCCCTTTACACTTGGAGCAAATGCCATTCCCAAGTCATAGCTGTCAGACCTTCCCACATCAAGGGACGGTTTAATTTGAAGTGTTTCAATCTTATTATCTCTCAAAACTTGGACATTAAGGACTATATCAACCTCATTATTTTGGCTGCCTTTATTTTTATCGACTTCTTTATCCTTTAGCTTTTCATCATATACCTTCTTTAGATAGTTCAAAATATCAGGCATTGATTTAATTTCCTGATCATCGATTTTCACTATTCTGTCTTCAGGCTTTAGATTGTTTTTTTCATCGGACTGATTGGTTAAAACACTGCTTACAACATTAGAATCCTTTCCGTAAGACTCCTTTGCTCTAAATCCCAATAAAAGTCTATTAGCCGGAATAACTAAAGGCTTAACCGATAACTCCTCTTCATTTCCGTTTCTATCAATTATAACCTTTGCTTCCTTCCCCTTAGACGCCATGAGGAATAACATTTCCTCCGCAGGTTTATATACTCTTTTACCGTCATAGGACTTTATTATATCCCCTTCTCTTAATCCGGCCTCATATGCCGGAGATCCTTCAAGCACCCTGCCTACTTTTGTAGTTTCATAACCGCTGGCAGAAATAAGTACAACCAAAAGTATTGTGGCTAAAAGTACATTGGCTATAGGTCCTGCAGCAATAACTGCCATTCTGGTTAATACCGACTTGTTGCAGAAGGCTCTTTCACTGTCCGATTCCTCTTCTTCACCCTCAAGCCTAACATATGCTAAAACAGGAATAATCCTAAGAGAGTACAATGTTTCGCCTATTTTAAAACTGAAAATCTTAGGTCCGTAGAATAGAGAAAACTCATGAACTTGAACTTTACAAAGCTTTGCTACGATAAAATGCCCTAATTCATGAACGATAATAATAATATTGAATGCGATTATAGATAACAATAATGTCATTTTTTACCTCCAGTTTTATAAACGTCAGATGGCTATTTTTTTAAAATTATGTCCCTGGTTTCCTTATCTACTTCTATTATATCTTCAAGGCTTGGGTTATTATTCTTTTGATGTTTTCCCATAGCTTCTTCTATTATTACAGGTATATCGATAAACCTGATCTTTTCTTTAAGAAACAAACCCACTGCCACTTCATTAGCCGCATTTAAAACAGCAGGCATCGTACCTCCCATTTTTAAAGCTTCAAATGCAAGCCTGAGGCAAGGAAACCCATCAAAATCCGGTGCTTCAAATGTGAGACTCCTTGTTTTTAAAAGGTCAAGCTTTGAAAAGTCATTATTCATTCGATCGGGATATGTAAGTGCAAGCTGTATGGGTATACGCATATCCGGCGAACCAAGCTGTGCCATTACCGAGCCGTCACAGTACTCAACCATGGAATGTATAACACTCTGCGGATGTATCAAGACTTCAATTCTTTCTAATGGCATATCAAAAAGCCACCTGGCCTCAATTACCTCAAGCCCTTTATTCATAAGGGATGCAGAATCAATGGTTATTTTGCTTCCCATAACCCAATTAGGATGATTTAATGCATCCTTCACAGTCACTTTCTTAAGGTCCTCATGGGATTTACCTCTAAATGGGCCTCCCGATGCTGTAAGTATGAGTTTTGATACTCTATTTAAATTATTACCCATTAAACTCTGAAAAATAGCAGAATGTTCACTATCTACAGGTAAAATGTTTACTTTGTGCTTTCTTGCTTCAGACATAACTATACTGCCTGCTGTCACAAGAGTTTCCTTATTTGCTAGAGCTATGTCCTTACCCCTTCTTATAGCTTCTAGCGTAGGTATAAGTCCGGCAATACCGACTACGGATGCTACCACTGTATCTGTTTCGTCCATTGCAGCAACTGCCTTTAATCCGTCCAAACCGCTTAAAACCTCTATAGGCAAGTCCTTCAGCCTTGACTTTAACTCACCTTTTAAAGAATCATCATTTATAGCAACAATCTTAGGCATAAATTCTCTAGCTTGCTTCTCCAGTAAATCTATATTGCTGTTTGCAGATAAGCCTGAAACTTTTATTTTTAAATTCCTGGCCACATCCAGTGATTGTACGCCAATGGAACCTGTTGATCCCAATATGGATATGTTTTTTGCCATTACTTCAACTCCTTGCTGCTAACCTTTAGAAAAAACAATATTAAAATATACGATGGCTTTAAACTACAAAATCATCATTATGTAAAAGTAGACAGTAGGAGCAACAAACAATATACTGTCAAATCTATCCAATACACCGCCATGTCCGGGCATTATATTTCCATAATCCTTTATTCGTGAAAACCTTTTTATTGCAGAAGCACCCCAGTCCCCAATTTGGGAAACAATTCCATTAATTCCTCCAAGCACTATAAAATGATAGTATGGTATAATTGGAATCCCGCTCTTTTTAAACTGGTAATTCATAAACAGCCCGAATGCAGAGGTTAAAACCACACTGCCTATTATTCCTCCAATAGTCCCCTCCAAAGTCTTTTTAGGACTTATTACAGGCATAATCTTTCTTTTTCCCAGAAACTTTCCTGTAAAATACGCAAAAATATCAGTAGCAAAAGCACCTATGAAAATAAGCCAGATATAGTAAAAACCATTATCAAGCTTTCTTGTCAAAACAACAAATGCAAACAAGAACGGCACATAGAGCATTCCGAACACAGTCAGTGAAATATTGATTATATTGTACTTTTCATGAAAGAAAATTATTACTAAAAACAGAAAAACTATGATTAAGAACAATACCATTGAAATATAATTTGCAGATTTAATGATATCGAGATAATCAGTTACAACAGCATTTTCGGTTTTCAGTCCTATAACAATTATCGGTAAGCAAGCTATGTATCCAAATAATCTTAAAGGCTTGTACCCAACATTTGATACTGCATTATAAAATTCAAATATTCCTATAATTGATAGAAGGAAAATTGATGCAGAAACAAAAAAACTGCCTGAAAATACAACAATAAAAAGCACTATAGTTCCAATAATCCCACTAATTATCCTCGTTTTCAAATGCTACACTCCTCCATATCGTCTATTTCTCTTCTGATATTCGATTATGGCCGCATCAATATAAGATTCATCAATATCAGGCCATAAAACATCAGTGTACCAGAACTCAGTATAAGCCATCTGCCACAACAGAAAATTACTATGCCTTTTCTCACCGCTTGTACGTATGAGAAGATCGGGGTCAGGCAAATACCATGTATACAGCTTCTTTGAAAAATATTCTTCTGTTATGTCATCCGGTTTTATCAAACCTTTTTCAACATCATTAAAAAGGCTCTTTATTCCATTTACAATTTCGTCTCTTCCTCCGTAGTTTAAAGCTATATTAAGACAAATTCCCGAGTTCTTGCTTGTAGATTCTTCGACTCGCTTTATTTCCTTCTGGATTTCCGGCGAAAGCCCTTTAACATTACCTATAACTTTTATTTGAGCCTGATCTCCGCCTAATTCCTTTTCAGCATTTTTAAGCTTCTCCAAAAGCAAATCCATAAGCTCATCGACTTCCTTTTGAGGTCTTTTCCAATTTTCTGTAGAAAATGCATAAACAGTTAGGTATTTAACGCCAATTTTATCACAGTACCTAACGATCTTTTTTAAAACATTACTACCTTCTCTATGACCAAAAATTCTAGGAAGCTTTCTTTTTTTAGCCCATCTTCCGTTACCGTCCATGATTATGGCTATATGGTTTGGAATATTTTGGGCATCAATACCTACATTTTGACCATTACTCCCATTATTCGTCATTAATTTATTAAATAAACTCATTATACCTCCAAAAATATCCCTGGGATTTATCATAAAAAAGCACTAGCTTTTATATGCCCAAAAAAAACATAATTTATTAATATATTTGTTCATTACAATGCCAATATATATAATACATTAATTTTATAAATAAAACAATAAACAATAAAAAACTAAGCCACATAATGACTAACCCCTCTAGACGAGGGGTTTTGCTAACAGCAGTCTGACTTTTTTATCCACAACATCATACCTAAGTATTCTGTAACTTAAATCGTACTTGGACGAAGCTTTTCTAGGCTCACTTGTAACCTTAATTTCATCTGTTTCAAGCGAATATTTATTTATCAATTCCAATCCGTCTTCCAATTTATATCCTGTCAAATCGGGTAAACTCAATGTCTTACACCTCTAAAATTTCCTTTTCTTTATCTTCAACAATCTTTTCTATTTCTGCAATCCTCTTGTCGGTAATGTTCTGAATATCCTTTTCCGCTGATTTAAGGTCATCCTCTGTTATGGCATTGCTCTTTTTCTGAGCTTTAAAATGTTCGATTGCATCTCTTCTTATTGATCTAACAGCAACCTTTGCATCCTCACCGTATTTTTTAACAGTCTTGGTAAGCTCTTTTCTTCTCTCTTCCGTAAGAGGCGGAAATACCAACCTGATTATTTTTCCGTCATTGTTGGGATTTAAGCCTATATCGGATTTTTGGATAGCCTTCTCAATTTCTTTGAGAATTTTCGCATCCCAAGGCTGAATCTGTATTATTCTTGCCTCAGGTATTGTAACACTTCCTAATTGTGTTATTGGGGTAGGTACACCGTAATAATCTACCATAATCTTATCCAGTATGGACGAATTTGCTCTGCCTGCTCTGAGTCCGGCCAATTCGTCCTTTAAGACATTTATTGTCTTTTTCATCTTTTCTTCAAATGGTTTGTATTCTTCTTTATTCATACTTATAACCTCCCTGATTACCTGATGGATGTTCCTATTTCTTCTCCAAGAATTACCTTTACTATATTGTCCGGATTATCAAGCCCAAATACAATTATGGGTATGTTATTGTCCTTACAAAGTGACGCTGCTGTTGAATCCATTACACCAAGCTCTTTATTGAGCAAATCCAAAAATGTAAGATTATTAAATTTCTTAGCATCAGGATTTATACATGGATCACTGTCATATACTCCGTCAACTTTCTTTGCCAGAAGAATTACCTCCGCATCAATCTCCGCTGCCCTTAAAGCTGCCGTTGTATCGGTGGAGAAATATGGATTGCCTGTACCGCATGCAAATATAACAATCCTTCTTTTCTCAAGGTGCCTAACAGCTTTTCTCCTTATGTACGGTTCAGCAATCTGCCTCATTTCTATAGCTGTTTGAACCCTGGTAGGTATTCCTCTTGACTCTAAAGCATCTTGCAATGCCAGAGAATTTATAACTGTTGCCAGCATTCCCATATGATCGGCAGTTATACGGTCCATCCCCTTACCGCTTCTGCCTCTCCAAAAGTTTCCGCCGCCAACAACAATTGCTACATCTACACCCAACTTGTGAACTTCACTTATTTTGTCACAAACTCTGTTAATAGTCTCGGTATCAATACCGAACTTACTGTCTCCCGCTAATGCTTCCCCGCTGATTTTTACCATAACCCTTTTATATTTAGGTGTCAGCATAAAATTCCTCCGATTCAAAGCTAGTGTTCAATACTCCTTAATTGCTTTCTAAATATTATATATATAATTTTTATATAATATTTCCACATATGAATATGGGAACATTTATTATGTTCCCATATTTTAATAATAATATTTGCTTTAATGTTAGTTATTGATTTGTTTCATAACTTCATCAGCAAAGTTTTCCTGTTTCTTTTCGATTCCTTCGCCTCTTTCGAATCTAACAAACCTTCTTATATTAATGTTTTCTCCGATTGTTGCAATTTTTTCCGTCAGAAGCTGCTGGATTGTTTTGTCATTATCCTTTATCCATGGTTGTTCTAAGAGACATACTTCTTTATAGAACTTTTCAATTCTTCCTTCAACCATTTTTTCAACAATTTTCTCAGGTTTACCTTCATTTAAAGCTTGAGCTTTTAAAATTTCTTTTTCCTTCTCTATAACAGCAGCCGGCACTTCTTCACGTCTAACATATTCAGGTCTTGCAGCTGCAATTTGCATTGCTATATCTTTAACAAAACTCTTGAACTCTTCATTCTTTGCCGCAAAATCTGTTTCTATATTAACTTCTACAAGTACACCAATTCTTCCATCGCCGTGTATATAAGCATCTACCAATCCTTCAGCTGCTATTCTTCCTGATTTCTTAGCTGCTGCTGCCAAACCCTTTTCTCTTAAAACCTCTATTGCTTTTTCCATATCTCCGTTAGCTTCTGTAAGAGCCTTTTTGCAATCCATCATGCCGGCTCCAGTTCTTTCACGGAGCTGCTTTACCAATTCTGCAGTAACCATAGTAAATCCTCCATAAAAATTATATATAATATTTATCCCAATATTATTTTTATTTATTTTATTTTTATCAAATATTTATTTTATTTTTATCAAAATTGATCAATCCACACAAAATGCGGTTAATCAATTAATTTATATCCATACGATATTATTCAGCTTCAGCTACAACTTCCGGAGCTTCTTCCACTTCTGCAACTTCAACAGCAGGAGCTTCATTATCTGTCAATTGCTCACCCTGTCTGCCTTCAATAATAGCATCTGCTATCTTTGCAGTTATTAACTTAACAGCTCTTATAGCATCATCGTTTCCTGGAATAGGGAAATCTACTTCATCGGGATCACAGTTAGTATCAACGATAGCAACAACAGGAACTCCCAATCTCTTCGCTTCCAAAATTGCATTTCTTTCTTTTCTTGGATCTACAATAAACATAGCTCCAGGCAATCTCTTCATGTTCTTTATTCCGCCAAGATTCTTCTCGAGATCAACCATTTCTTTTCTGAGTTTTATAACTTCTTTCTTTGGAAGAACATCAAATACGCCTTCTTTTTCCATTTCTTCTAATTTATTCAACCTGTCGATTCTCTTCTTAATTGTATTGAAGTTTGTGAGCATTCCACCTAACCATCTGGCGTTAACGAAGAATTGTCCGCTTCTTAAAGCTTCTTCCTTTATTGAATCCTGTGCCTGTTTCTTTGTTCCTACGAACAAAATATCTTGTCCGTTCATTGCTACTTCTCTAATGAAGTAATATGCTTCTTCAACCTTTTTTACAGTCTTCTGCAAATCGATGATGTAAATACCGTTACGTTCTGTAAAGATGAACTCCGCCATTTTAGGATTCCATCTTCTTGTCTGATGACCGAAGTGAACACCAGCTTCCAATAACTGTTTCATAGAAATTACTGACATTTTATAATCCTCCTTTTAGTTATACCTCCACTGCTTCATCCTTCAGGAACACTCATTATGAGCACTTTTCCCGAAATCAATCAGTGTGTGTATTTTTACCGTTAAATAGTATAACACAAGAAATCTGCATTATCAACTCTATTTCAAACAAAATTTTAAAATTCCAAAATACCTATTGCAAAACTTCTAAAGGGATGCATACTTGAAATTAATCTTAGTATGGACTACTATATAATTAAATTAATATTTTTTATTGGGAGGATTTTATGGAAGATATTAATTTCCTTAAAAGTTCTGCGGATTTTTCGGTAGTGCAGGGCAAGCCGATATGCAAATGGGCAAGAATCATGGGAATTCTGTACATAGTTCTCGGTTCAATATTGTGTGTGGGAATTGTTACGGCTGCTTTAGGCATACCTCTTATAATTTCAGGACGACAGTTAATAATAGCTTATAATAATATGAAAAACTTCTCGCAATCAAACAGTTATTATAACTTAACCAATGCAATCGACAACCTTAATATATTTTTTAAGATTTCATGCATTATATTTGCAATAAGCAGCGGTATCATCATAATTGGAATTATTGCTGGAGTTCTAAAGCTGTTGGGTGTTATATGATAAAAATCCTATAAAAAGCTGTCGGTGGTCTCCGACGGCTTTTTTCTTTAACTTAAACTCCCTTGATTTTATAATTAAACTTCTCTATAATTTTCATTGTAGCTCTATAAATTTCAAATCACGCTTCAATTAAAGAAAGACCAGCTAATTAAAGTCAAGAGTTTATAATAAAAATTTTGAGAAA
>DAOOVO010000077.1:0-19131 GCA_035370245.1 Pseudobacteroides sp. | reverse complement strand
TTATGCTGTCCGGATGTTCCCGGAATCAGTGTCCGGATGTGGCCGAAATATGCACAATATATTAATATTGTATTTTTTATATATTAATATGTTCATTTAGTAATTTAATTAATATATAAAAGACTAACTCCCATTTTTTATTTGATATCTGAATACGTAGTAACGTGATGTGGAACTAATATTATAACTCATTTCTTTAACCCTCCTTATAATTAGTAAGTGTAGTTTATCCTTCGTAAATGCTGTATAACTATAATATACCAAAATTATAATCAATAGTAAATACTTTTATTGGTATTTGGTAAATAAATAATCAATAGTAAATACTTTTATTGGTATTTGGTAAATAAAATGTTAAAATATAAAAACTAAAAAAAATATTTAATAAGCAACTTTACATATATGAAGTCATAAGAAATAAGGAAAATATGTTGATAAATATTGGTATTTGATGGTAATTTATTACGATTTTCTGTTCCATTACTACTCATACCCCAAATAGATTCTATAATTTTCATCATCAAAACAAACAAATATAACCTCAACTATTGATGTATTATATTGTAAAAAATTTACCACTTCATTTATAGCAATCTCGGATGCTAAGTCTTTTGGAAATCTATATATACCTGTGCTGATGTTGGGAAAAGCAATTCTCTCAACCTTATTCTCAACAGCTAATTTCATACTATTGTAGTAGCACTTTCCCAGAAGTTCTTTTTCGTTCTTTTGTCCTCCGTACCATACAGGTCCCACAGTGTGTATAACATATTTTGCTTTTAACTTACCTGCAGTTGTAATAACTGCTTCTCCTGTATTGCAGCCACCCTGTTTATTCCTGATTTTTATACATTCCTCAAGTATTTCCTTTCCACCTGCTTTATGTATAGCACCATCTACCCCTCCACCACCGAGCAAACTACTATTAGCGGCATTTACTATTGCATCCACTTCCAATTTGGTTATATCGCCTTTAACAACTTTTATCCTGTCCTTAATACTCTTAATCATAATAATCCTTTCACTTCCTTTAGCTAAATAGTATCAAATTAGATAATAAATGTATATTCGTTAAAATTCAACTGAGGAGATTTCATTTAATTAATAATTTTCAAAGATACAAATGGGGCAGATAATGCCCCAATGATCAAATAGTCCATTCCTCATGGATGATGCCTATAAGGTACCATTTATTGTTATACTTTTGAAAAACAATACGAAGATTAGCCCAGTCCATAAAGTATGATTTTGCATCTCCTGGATATTTGTATTCTACAGTAATGAAGCTGTTTGGTGAAAGCTTGGATATATTATCTACAGTATTACCCTTACCTTGAGTCATGTCGTAGCTTACTTTTCCGCAATTGATAAAGTCCTTGTCATACACAAAATCATCAAAATACTCTGCAGGCGTATACTCTATGTCAAAACCTGAACCGTCAAAAATTCCCCAAATATACTTGGTCTTATCAGAGCCGAAGTTTGCTACCTGTGAAGCATTGAATATCAAATCACGGTTTGAAACACAAGTATAAGGCGAAAACCTAATACCCTTTACAGGATGAACGTATTTTGACAGTTCTTTGAAATTCCTGTTTTTTATCAGATTTAAAATATACTTATGCAAAGTTGAAATTTCTTGTTCGGCTTTGGTTATAGGTATAGCAAGAATTTCACCGGAATATATGAAATTCGGATTCATAACTGAAATCAAAATAAATAAGCTTTTATTTTTTTGCATAATGACTCTACTCAAGGTAACTCTGTATGTGTATGACTGCCAAAAAAGTCCGCTCTATCCGTTAACTTCTATCTTTTCTTTATCAAATAAGTCTATCACATACTTTTTTATTTCATTAATATCCATGGCATTTTTCCTATAAAATCCGCAATGGATTTTAAACTCCAAAGCGAATAATATATTATGGGGCTGGTTGAATAATTTTTGCTTCAAACAATGTCTCGAATGTATTCAAAGCCCCTCCATGTTCTATAATTTTACCGTCTGCTATTTTATCGATATTTACACCTGTAAAAATTAATTTTTTACCGGTAGGTTTCATTCCCAACCATTCTCCCAAATGTAAAGCTTCAGCTACAATTTCTGAAATAACATAATCACCATCACAATACTGACGGATTACTTTTATTTTCATTTCAGGGTAAGTTTTTCTTACATCTAATTGATGTTGCTTCATTCCATCTATTCCTACAGGCATAACATTTTCCCAAAATCTTATAGTACAATTATCCGAAATGTATTTTGGAAACTCATCCATCAAATTATTTGTAGAAACATATTCATAGAAATATTTGATCTTTTCCTTTATATCCATAGAAACCTCTCCAATCTTCATATAAATAATATTTTAAAGTTGTTCGTTAATTATTAAAATATCTTGTAATGTAGCGGAGTTATTGGAATGCTTTAAATTGCTATCCACCAGAATACACCAAACTTATCAATCAAATTGGAACAGAACGGGTTCCAGTCGCATGGACCAAGCGGATCTATCACAGTGCCGCCTTCACGTAAAATATCATATGCATTACGGACAGCTTCTTCGCTTCCCATATCAAATACATTGAAAGCCATTGTCTGCCATACGAGTTTTTTACTTACATCGCAGATGTCAGGTGCCTCGCTAACGGCCATAAATAATTGACCATTAATAGATAATTCGCAGTGTTGATATGCTTTATTTTCACTATCTTTGATCTGAAAACTGATTTCTGCACCGAAAGCTCTGCAATACATTTCAACTGCTTCAATACTGCCTCTGACATAGACCTGTGGACTTATTTTCATAGGTATATTCCTTTCTTTCATTCATAAATATAATTTTCAATATGCACTTTTTGTACTTTGTGCATACAGCACTGTTATTCATTATATTCATATAAAACGATGCTCTCAATATAGTTTGTAAATCGTCTAAGTTCCTTCTTCTGGTCTGCTGTTATTTCACCGTCCTCGTACATCCTGCGTATTTCGGAACGCTCTGCATCCAATACCTTAAACCGCAATTGTTCCTTCTGCTCTTCTAGTTTGTCATAATACTTACTATTAGCACGTTTAAATCTTTGCAGTATTTTTTCATATTCTAGAAGCACAGCATAAACATACTCCGGGTGTTCCTGTGTTTTTGCGTATTCCTCCAAACCCGTAATAGCTGCACCCATGGCTTTTATCTGGATGTTTCTTACGAGATGCAGGTTGTCTAAACCGGCAGTGTCATTTCTGTGCTTTTTCACATATAAGCGACCCAAATCGCGTATGGCCCGTTTTATGAAAAGTATGGTGCTGAATCGGAAATTATTGTCCAAGGCTTCTTCCCTATTATTGAGAAATTTTGTCAGATTATCATATACTGTTATGTCTATTTCATCTTTAGCTAGAAGATTGCTGATGTACTTTCTTTGCAGGTTAATAGCCAATAATCGTGCCTCATTTGTTTTTCGCTCAAAATGTTCCCCATAATTTTCGTCTGATTTCTTTTCCGAAAGATTCCTCTGAAAACTAATAGTGTATTCGTTTATTAGTTCCGAGGCTGCTAATTCGTTTTCCGGATTCATTTCAGCTTTGATTTTTTTAATTGCCGAAAGCAGAAGCTTATTTTTGGCCCAGTTCAAATCTGCATACTCCGCAGTAATTTCGGTGGGTGCATCCTTTTTACATAGCAATGGCAAGAATATTGTTGCAAGAATTAATAAAAGTAGAATAACTCCTGCAGCAGTAAATATAAGCAGCGAACGTGCCGGGAACATTTCTCCGTTACCTAAAAAAGCGGGCACGGTAAGGACACCGGCCATTGTTACTGCACCGCGTACACCTACGAGGGTTGTTATTATAGCTTCCCTTATTTCTGGCTTTTCCGAATTGCTTTTACTAAAATAATATGCATGTGCTTTGCTCACATAAGACCAGATAAAACGTATGGCAAGAATTGTTAATCCGATAACTGCTACATAGCCAAAAGCCTGCCATTTACCGATATTAGGATTAGAAATAATATCAACCATAGCAGTAGGAATATTCATACCCAGTAATAAAAATACAAATCCGTTTAAGACAAACAAAACGATGGACCATGTGTTTTCTGTGAGCAGTTGTTCTTCTGCCCTGTATGTCTCAGTATGTTCTTTGATGACAGAATGAATAATTCCTGCAGCTACGACGGCAATGACTCCAGAAGCATGCAGAACATCTTCAGTAACAATAAAGACTCCAAAAGGAGTCAAAATTTGCAACAGTGAATGAAAAACTGTATCATTAATACCGTTTTTATGCAGTGTAAATCGTACAAAGGTTATAAGAAGTCCTAGAAATACTCCGGCAACTGCTCCAATAAGGAAGGTATAGGAAAAGTCCCAAATTGCCTCCCGTATAGAAAAATATCCGGTAACAGTGGCTGCTATGGCATATTTAAAGGCTACAAGTCCGGATGCATCATTGATCAGTGATTCTCCTCTAACAAGAATCATCACCTTTTCAGGTATCTTTATTCTTTTGGCAATACCATTTACTGCAACAGGGTCTGTCGGTGATAGAATCGCTGCCAGGGCGAATGCGGCAGCTAATGGAATACTAGGTATAATTTGATTAATTACAAAGCCGCAAAGGAATGTGGTTAGTATAACAAGAATGAAGGCATTACCAAAAATCTGAGACTTCATTCCCCACAATTCTTCCCGTGAGAAATGTCGTCCGTCATTATACAATAGAGGTGCAACAAACAATAACAAAAACCATTCTGCACCAATTTGAAAGTCATAATCCCCTATGATGAGTTCTATAATTATCCCGAATACAATTTGAGTCAATGCCATAGGAATAAATGGAATATAATGACCAACAATATTTGATATCAATAGTCCAATCATTAATATAAAAATAAATGTTAATAAGTCCAAAAATAAGCCTCCTGTTACTACCCATCAAATAATACATTTTATTATTTCCACTTATTATATATTCTCCACATTTTGTTTGTATAGTCAAGTACAACATTATTATTTAAGCAATTATGTTTTCTTTCGTAAATATCATGAATTTCGTTATAATTAGAATACTTCCCTATTTTAAAAATTCTTACACCCGTACTTTTTCTTGAGAAATATGTTTTTGAAAAATCAATTAATATTCCCTCTTTGGCACTATTAAATATAAAATCAATGATATCGCTTGGAATTGGCTCAATACTTCTTTTACGCCCTTTTAATACCTTTAGTATTTTGCCTTCAATAACTTTACTGTAATCATAGATATCTTTTAAGTATATTTTGGTCCAGTAATCATCATCATGTGCTAAATATGTATAGGAATTGTCTAATCTTTCAAAAAAAGGACTTCTTAACGGTTGAAACTTATGGGAAATGTATAATAGCTCCGATAATTCCAATGGGGTAATCTCATCAATTGAACTTTTATTATTGAAATCAACCCAGCAAAAATCGCCATAGTTATATACATTATCCTCCAACAAATCATTTAGTTCCTCTTTTTCAACATATTCAAACCCCGTATTCTTATTCCAATTTCCGCCCCAAAAATTAGCTTTCATTAGAAGAATATTTTGAGGCTTACATGGTATAAATTCATAAAACTCTAAAAATGTTGCTCCATATGTAAATACTTCATTTTTTGTTGGATCTATACAAATATAATAAAAGTTGTTATGGTTCATAATCTTTTAACCAACCTTTCTTTTTAGGCCCCAATCATCATTGTCTATTACATTCTCATAATCGATTTCTTGACTTTTATTTATATGGCATTTTGAATGTTTTAATTATTTCTGTAGCGTTATATTATTTTTTTATGTATACTTGAAATATTCTCTCTACTAGAACCCATCCTATGTATTTAAGTTTAGTCCAACCTGGTGCAGGAGATAGATTTTCTACATCTAAATAGTTATCTATTCTGATATTATCCCAAGCATGTATTATATTTCCGTTCCCAATATGTAAAGCCACATGACCATAATTTTTATATTCACCCGATATACTTCCACTTGTATCATAAAAAACAAATGCACCTACCGGGGGAAAGCCATCATTTTTATATGCTTCATATTGATCAGCTGATTCTCTGGCATTATCACCACAAAAAATCTCAACGTTATTGCTCTGTTCATATGCATCTTCAACAAAAGCTAAACACTTATACAAATAATGATCCTCTTACTTCATTCCAGTCAATAAAAAGGTTATAACTTTCAGTTTTAAACCTAAGAACACAGTATTCGGGATCATCCGGTCCTGTAAAATGATTTTTAAGTCCATCATACCACATTTCATTTTTTATTATTGGATCAGTTACTATCTCAATAATTCCTGTCAATGTAATGTTATAATCTTCACTGCTAAAGCAAACAGAAGCACGATCACACTTTCTTATGCGATTAGCCTTATTGCTTCTTATTCCTGTACAGAAAGTAATCCACTTAATTCCGTCAGCTTTAGCAGGACTAATTGCTGATGCAGTTGGATATCCGTTTAAATCTATCAGTGCAAGTATACAGTATGGAGTTGTGTTTGGTATAGCACCGTGCATGGTATTTTTACTAACAATCTCATTTGCTTTCATTATCATATCTTGGCTCATTTTAAATTCCTCCTTTTAATAAACTATACTTTAGCCAACATTATATCTTCTTACACTCTAAAACTATCATCTTTTCATCTGAAACTGTTGTATTATTTCATCAATATTGACTTTTCTTATACTCGCAAAACCAATTTCTTTTAGTAATTCAACAAAATCCTTTTCAGAATGAAGTTTGATCGGAAAATCCATATATTCTTCTTCTATAATTTCATTTTCATTAACAAGCTGATACTTAAGTTTATAATCCATTAGCTTAATATCGCGTAAATACTGAACTTTCCAATACTCTATAAGTATCGAATTATCTACTTTTTTTTTCTTTGTTTCTTTAATGCTCTCCAGTTATTAAGAAATACCGCTATACCTATTTTTAAAAAAACATTTTCTTTAAATACATTTGATAAATACTTTATAATTTCTTGTGCATAGCCTTTTTTCCTAAATTCTTTATCAATAACAAAAATACTTATCCAAACGCAATCCTTAGAAGGATAACCAAAATACAAATCAAAGTATCCGATTAACTTGTTTTATTCTTTTAAATAAAAAGATTTTAATCTGTAATTGTCTTTACTCGCTCCTTCAATTGGAGGTAAATCCCCGTCTTTAATACACTTCTCAAAATATCCGCTTTCAGTATCAGAACCTTCAATGAGATTTTTATCTGTCCAAGACTTTAATACTTTTTCTAAGGCACTGCATTCTTCGTAAACAGCATCTGATAAAATTAATCTTTCTGTTTCAATTTTGCCCTTTAATATATCTCTCATTTGGTTAAATGCCTCACTTTACTTCTTTCTTAAATTTTACATTATCTATAATAATACATCAACAAGAAACTTTATAGCAGATAGTTTCAACATATAAAAACACCCATAGAGCCAACTAAAGTCAGCTAATTCTATGGGTGTAAATAATTCTCAGGTTGATCAAAAACTTTGAACAAAATCAAATATCGTGTGCTATCTGAAAAGCTTCTTGTGTTGCATCAATGAACTTCCTTGCTTTTATACAATCTCCAATTTTATATATTTCATCAACTTCACTTTTTAGTTCCTCATATAATGTGTCATTCGCTTTTAACCCGACAGATATTACCACAGTATCACAGGTAAGTTCTTTTGTATTTCCATTTATATCTTTAACAATAATTCCTGTATCTGTAACTTCCAATAACTCAAGTCCTCCCTCAGTTTTTATACCCTTATTTCTAAGTTCTTGAATTAATGAAAACTTCGACATAAAAATAACATCCTGTGCTACTTCAGGAAGCATGTCTATTATGGTAACATCTTTTCCTTTTTGTGCCAAGTACAATCCTGTTTCGCACCCGACAAGTCCTCCTCCGACTATAATAACATTCTGACCTGTTTCCTCGCGGTTTTTTAACATGGTTGTAGCTATCTTGACATTTGGCTTGTCAATCCCCGGAATTTTAGGAATCACAGGAATTGAGCCTGTTGCAATGACTACTGCATCCGGCTTGTACTTATGGACAAGGTCTTTGGTACCTTCTGTGTTATACTTTACTTCAATATTGGAGTTTTTAACCTTTCTTACTAGATACTTACAGTAATCACTAACTTCTTTTTTATGATCCATTATCGCTCCTTCTAAAAGGTGTCCTCCAAGTTCGGATGTCTTTTCAACTAAAATGACCTTATGGCCTTTTTCTTCAGCGAGTTTTGCAAATACCATCCCTGCCATCCCACCGCCTATTACAAGTACATTTTTAGGATGGTTGGCTGGAATTATCGGACTTAAGTATTCCTTTCCAAGGTATGGATTTACACTACACTCTGCATATTGGCCAAAAAACACTCTATTAATGCACTGCATACACCGAACACAAGGAACTATATCCTCCTTTTTATCGGCACGCACTTTATTCACCCACTCGGGATCGGCTAACAAAGCTCTAGCAAGTCCTATAAAATCAAGTTTATTTTCCTCAATCAGCTTATTGGCCAATACAGGATCGCTGATATTTCCATCCGAAATCACCTGTATGCCTACCTGTTCTCTGACTCTATTGGCATATTCAACCGAAATTCCGTCGTCCATATATTCCGTAGGTATTAACAAATTCATGTTATCATAACTTCCTCGCCTCAAATGCAACGTATCAATACCTATTTCTTTTAGTTTTTTTGCTATTTCTATTGTTTCGTCAAGTTCCCTACCGCCCGGAAATCCATGATCTAAAGCTAATCCAACTATCATTGGGAAGTCATTTCCAACATTTCTTCTTGCACTTTCGATACATTCTACTAAAAATCTCATCCGATTCTCTAAACTTCCACCATATTCATCTGTTCTACGATTCCATACCGATGAAAGAAATTGATCCCCAAGGTATGCGGTAAAGTGAATGTAAATTATATCAAAGCCTGCTTGTTTCGCTAACCCTGCTGCCCTTCCATAAGCTTCAACAAGTTCCTTTATCTCATCTTTGCTTAATTCACGTGTTTTCACTTCAGGCATTGTTAAAAGACCGTTTTCTGAAGGACCTACGGGCCACTTGTCCTTTAATACTGTGTCAGCTAATCTTCCTGTACCTGGAGAAAGCTCTATTGCTATCTTTGCATCATATCTGTGAGCCATTTCCGTTATTTCATTAAAATACTTGATTTGACTTGCCGAATCAAAAGTAGCATAGCCATAAGTAAGAGGATACGGGTCAACATTTTTTTCAGCTTTAACATGGGTTGTAATGATAAGTCCAACTCCGCCTTTTGCACGTGCTTTATAATATTCATAATATCTTTCGCCAAGCACTGACGGGTCTCCAATTGAAAATTGTGTATTCATCGGTGATAACACTAACCTGTTTTTTAACTTCAGTTTACCGATATACGCAGGTTCAAAAAGTTTGTCATATGACATAAAAACACCTCCATAAACCATATGATAACCATAGTTTATGCTAATTATCAGAGATGCTTCAAAAATACTTCTTAGAAAAATTTTATGTCAAATACATTGTTTAAAAAAACTATACCTGCATTGGTTTTAAAATAATTGTCTCTTATTCTGGAAATTGCTTCTTGTGACATATTATCTTCATATATATTGACTAGAAAATCTGCTTCAACAAGAATTTGAAAATCCAAATCATCAATAGCATTATATGTATGATGATGGCCAACAAGATAGCTAACTCTTGAGATGATCAAATCACTAAAGCCAAGCCTTTTAAGTAAATCTTCTGCTATGGCAGGTCCCTCAATTTGCTGATATTTGCCAGAACTTGAATTGTATTTCTGTTCGCTGACTTTAATTCCAATATCATGAACAATGGCTGCAATCTCCAAAATCTCCTGCTTTTCACAACTCAACTGTTCCAACTTGCCAATGGTCTTTGCAAAGCTATATACCTTCATAAAATGATTGATTCTTTTTACGTCACCTGAATAATATTTTATCATTTCGTTAATTAATGAAACTTTCTTATCCATAACCATCCCACCTTTAAAACAGTAACTCCTGGCAATTTCTATTGACCATCAAGAGTTTCATATTGTATTTTTAATAATATTCGCAAACCTTATTTGTACTTTCTTTCAAGATATTCAAGTGACTCTATATATTTATACTGAACACCTGATTTTTCCATATCCTTTTCAAAGTTCTCACATTCGGAGTCAATCTTTTTTAGTGTCTCAGATGATAATTCCCTTTTTGCAAAAGGATATGCAACATTATCTTCTTTAAAAATATGTCTGTTAAGCAGGTGAGTATAGGATACTGCATTGGCAATCACATCCACCTTTGCATCTTCATCACCATTTCGAACTGCTAAAAGTGACTCTTCAAGGTTTTTCATAAAAAGCCTGCCTAAATCATGCTCAACCAACATTCCAAACTTGACTAACTTTTCAGCAGCTCCACCTATTTCATCAATCATCTTGTTAAAAAGTATTTTTTCCTCTTTTCCGTGATGATGATTATCAGCATAGTTTCTAATAAAATCAATCATCTTTTCAAAATCAGCATAATCAATATCTTTGCCGTTCATTATGCCAATACAGGCTTTTCTTATAACTTCGAGCATTCTTTTTATGAATTTATGCTCATCTACCATTAAGTTAATACCGTCCATATTTTCACACCCTCTCTATTGTACTAACAACATCTTCTGTTCTATTATACCTGTAATTAGTTCCACTTGCTTCTAAAAATCCATTAATCCATGAATCCCTGAAAAAGTAGTAATTATTTATATCCCCGCCTCCTTATCTTATGCTTCATTTAGTGCTTTAACAAGTTCATCAACATTAATTCCGTGAACATCGCATGCTTCTTCAATTGTTTCCGCCTGAGCCGAAGGGCAACCAACGCATCCTAACCCAAAACCAAATAAAACTTTCACACTTTCAGGATAATTTCTTACTACCTCACCAATTGTCATGTCTTTTGAAATCTTCATAATTCAAATCCTCCATTTCTTTTAATTTATTTATATTTAACAGTTCTATATTACCAATTTCTATTCTTTAATGATGTTAACAATGCACTCCTCTATTTGTGCCGTACAAGCTCTAGAATTAATTCTTTTATAGGGCTTAGTCTTCTCTTTTGTTTTTTCCTACAATTACATTATATTAGTTATTTTTTTGACATTCTGTATCCCTGGATACGAAAAAATATTTTATTATGATATATAATTTATTTAGATGAAAATTTGTACGATATATGTATTGTATAAGTTTGCCAAAAAAAGGAGTTGATTTATTTGGAAAAAGAAACAATCGTTAAGTTTTCGGAATTAGCTAAAATCAAGGCTGATTTTCTTAGAAACTCTCCTTTTAGATACTTTATTTATTCAATGCTTGCTGGAATTTATGTTGGTCTTGGGATAATATTAATTTTTTCCATAGGTGCACCGCTCAAAGAAGCTAATGTTCCTTTTTTAAAAGCGTTAATGGGTGCATCATTTTCAATTGCACTTACACTTGTTATTTTTGCGGGATCCGAATTATTTACTGGCAATAACATGGTTATGACAGTAGGCAGCCTAGAGAAGAAGGTTACATGGCTAAATACTGGAAAAGTCTGGAGCATGAGTTTTTTGGGTAATCTTGCAGGTTCGCTGCTTCTTGCAGGAATAATGGCGGGAACAGGGTTCCTTTCAAAACAACCGCTTAATTCATTTATTGTAGAAACATCTGCAATGAAAATGACAACACAATTTAGCGAACTTTTCTTCAGAGGTCTTTTGTGTAACGTACTTGTATGTTTAGCTGTTTGGATGTCAGGCAAAGCAAAAGAAGAAGCTGCAAAACTCATATTAATATTTTGGTGTCTTTTTGGTTTTATCGGTTCAGGCTTTGAACATAGTGTAGCAAACATGACTCTTCTAGCCATGGGGATATTTGCTCCGCATGCGAGTGAAAGCGTAAACTGGCTAGGCTTTATCAATAATCTTATGCCTGTCACACTTGGCAATATTGTTGGTGGTAGTATTTTTGTGGGCTTTACTTATTGGCTAGTTTCATCAACCGGAAAGAAAGCCTAAAACAATAGATTTTGGTGTAAATCTCAAATCACATATAAGATAATGGACGGAGGATAATAATGGGAGTTGTATTGGATACTATATCATTCAATAAGTATTTAAAAGAATTATCGGAAAAATTCAAAATTTTTGCTCCTACTCAAAAGAAGGGAAAGGGAAAGTTTGCTGAAACGGATGTAGTTGCTTATTCAGAGATCAAATGTATGGAAGATATGGAACTTAAACAAAAATCATATTTTTCACCAAAAGAAATTCTTTATCCCATAAGGGAAACATTATTTTACTTTAATGGTGATTCTTCGGAAGTTCCATCTCTTGATGATAAACCAGTGTTAATCTTTGCGAGACCCTGTGATCTGAACGGAATTCGCCGTTTAGATACCATATTTCTTAAAAACGGCAATAATTCTGATTTCTACTATAAACGCCGCAGAGATTTAGTCAAGTTTATAATGATTGAGTGTACTGAAGGCTTTGACACTTGCTTTTGTGTATCAATGAAATCAAATATATATAATGAATATCAAGCAGCTGTGAACTTTAAAGACAACCAACTATACATGAAAATTGTTGATTCTGCATTGGAAACACCCACTATTAAAGCTTCAAGGGTAATTGACTATGAACCTGGGTTTATTAATTCAAATGCTGTTCACGTATCTATTCCTGCTGTAGAAAAGGTTACAAAAGAAATTTTTAATCACGAAATATGGAAGGAATATACCTCTCGATGTATAGCTTGCGGACGCTGTAATACTTCTTGTATAACATGTTCATGCTTTACCATGCAAGACGTCAAATTAAGCGATAACAATGAAATAAGCGAGAGACGAAGGGTATGGGCAGGGTGCCATATTGATAGATTTTGTGATATGGCAGGCGGTCATACATTCCGTAAAGAAAACGGTGAGCGTATGCGGTTTAAGACGATGCACAAAATAAATGACTATTACAAAAGATTTAACGAGCATATGTGCGTTGGCTGCGGGCGGTGTGACGATGTATGTCCTGAATATATCTCCTTTTCAAAATGCATTAATAAATTGAATACGATTATTGAGGAGGATAACGTTTGTGAATAATGCTTATTTGTCAATTCCATATGAAATTGTAAATATAAAAAAAGAAACAGATATTGACTACACCTTTAAAGTCGCTTACAAGGGAGCATTAACAGGCGGACAATTTATGGAGATTTCAATTCCCGGAGTTGGAGAAGCACCTATATCTATTTGCAATTTTGACGATGAGTCTCTAGAGATGACAATACGCAAAGTCGGACGCCTGACGGAAGAGTTGTTTAATTTAAAACCTGGAAGCAAATTGTTTATGCGAGGTCCATACGGGAACGGGTTTGATATCAATTTATTTAAAGGTAAGGATGTAGCTTTTATAGCAGGAGGAACGGGACTTGCTCCTGTGAGAAAGACGATTGACTATTTTATTCGCAATAAAGGTGAAATTGATAACATTGAAATCCTAATCGGCTTTAAAACTCCTGCCGACAGATTGTTTGTTGATGACCTTTCAAGATGGTCACAGTGCGCCAAGGTTACAGTCACTGTTGATAAAGGGGATGAAAATTGGAAAGGAGAAACAGGACTTATTACAACACATATTGATAAACTTGATTTGACGAAGGTTCAAAAAAAGGTTGCTGTTGTTGTCGGGCCACCCATTATGATGAAATTCACAACACTTGAGCTTCTTAAGAAAGGATTCAAAGAAGAGAATATATGGGTATCATTTGAAAGAAAAATGAGTTGCGGTATCGGTAAATGCGGTCATTGCAAAATTGATGAAACCTATGTATGCCTTGAAGGCCCTGTTTTTAACTACACAAAGGCAAAAGACTTGATTGATTAGAAGGGTGATAATATGAGTATAAATCGAAAAAAAATTACTAAAAATGCTTACAGGATAACAAAAACACGAGGCAAAACGGCTTTAAGAATAAGAGTACCCGGAGGCCATCTTGAAGCCGAATTCTTAACGCTAATAAAATCCATCGCCGAAGAATACGGGGACGGTTCAGTCCACTTGACAACCCGTCAGGGCTTTGAGGTTCCGTCTATTGATTTTGAAAAAATTCCTGAAATCAATAAAAAAATCAAACCATTAATTGAGTCTCTAGGTCTTGATATAGAACCAACAGATTATGGCTATCCTGCAGCAGGTACAAGAAATATCTCTGCATGTATCGGTGATCGTGTGTGCCCATACGCAAACGATGATACCACAAGGTTGGCTAAAACAATTGAAAAGGCGTGCTACCCTCATGATTTTCATTTTAAAATCGCTGTCACAGGCTGCCCAAATGATTGCATAAAAGCTCATATGCAGGACTTTGGTATTATTTGTACAACCGAACCTCAATATGACGTAAGCCGTTGTATAAGCTGTGAAGCTTGTGTGAAAAACTGCAAGAAAAAAGTTACAGGTGCATTGGCTATAAAGAACTTTAATATAGAAAGAGATACCGATAAGTGCATTGGCTGTGGAGAATGTATTTTACAATGCCCTACCGGAGCTTGGACAAGAAGTTCGAAAGTATATTACCGCATGGTAATTATGGGGCGAACGGGCAAAAAAAATCCCCGTTTGGCTATGCCTTTCATAAAATGGGCCTCTGAGGATGTAATTGTTAAGGTAATCAAAAACACTTATGATTTCGTTGATCGTTACATTGACAAGACGTTGCCAAAGGAGCATATAGGCTATATAGTTGATCGTATGGGCTATCAGGTTTTCAAGACCGAGGTTTTAAAGGATATAGATCTGAACAAGGAAATTCAAATTGCCGAAAACATTCAATGGAGCGGTTATTATTACAAGCAGGATGAACAATTTCGATCCATATAAACAGGAGGTCGCCATGAGAGAAGTATTTTCACTTGAGGATTTATTTAATGTTATGATTGAGCTTGAATCAATGGGTTCAGTCCATTATAGCAATATGAAAAATATGACGGATAATTCAAAGCTGATTGTATTATTCGATAAACTGTCAAAGCAGGAATTAGCTCACAAAGAGCTTTATAGCAGGTTTAAAACCGAAATTGTAACCTTTTCGTCCCAAAAGGTTGATGATGAATATAAAGCTTATATGGATTGCCTTTTGACTCAGACAATTGGCTTTTTAAGCGAAAACCGGGAAGTAGAAGATTTTGAAAAAGGTTTTGCTATAGCTGTTCAGCTCGAGAAAGATACGATACTGTTTTTAAATGAATTAAAGGAGATTATAGGTTCCTCCCATAAAGAAGAAATTGACCGAATCATATTACAAGAAAAATCTCATTTAAGAGCGTTGTACGAATATTCTCAAAAAATTGTATAGCATCTTTTACACTAAAGCTTATTCAGAACCAAATCAAAACGGGTTAAGAACGCTGTGGGGGCAGCAATGCTTTCAGCATTACTGAGGCTTTGAATAGGCATAAAGAATATTGATTTTTTCATAATCTATTACTTCCTTTTGGTATTAAAATATATCTCGTCCAGGAGATTATCCAGAGCACTTGTCTTGTTGCCTGTTTTCCCTCTTTTGAAAAGCTCCTTTACCATGCCAAAATTTTTAATGATAAGCTTTAGATACATCCAGTCACCAAACTCATCAAATTTTCTTGTAGAAGTTACAACAAATGCTCTAGGAAGTCTTATGAACTTCTTATTTTTCTTTTTGCCATATTGTTTTAATCGCTTGGCAAAATCAATATCTTCTGCAACTCTTAGGTTCTCATCAAATCCACCGATAGCATCAAAATCTGTTTTCCTGCACCAAAACAAACCGGCACCTTTTGGTAATCCATTTGCTATAGCTCCAATAGTTGCAATAACATGCATATTAAAAAATATTCCTGGTGATGTCCTTTCCATCTTAAGTTTTGCACATCCTCCGATGGACTTATCAGTTCTTATTTCCTTTTCAATTTCAATTAGCATATCTTGTGACATGCAACTATCCGCGTCAATTGTGATAATGATTTCTCCAGTAGCAACTTTTGCTCCGGCATTTCTGATTTTTGCAAGATTTTTTGCATCCTCATAAACAACTTTTGCATTGTAGGATTTAGCAATCTCAACAGTCCTATCAGTGCATCGGTTGGCAGTGACTATTACTTCAACTCTCCCAGGGTATTGCAGAGATGCATTTTTGATAGATTCAAAGCATTTTACGACATACTTTTCCTCATTATGTGCCGGAATCAATATTGAAAACAAGACACTATGTTTATTCATATGCCACCTGCCTTATGAACTAGATTGTATAAAGCTTCTTTATAACCTCTTCAATGGGAAGCTCCTGCAATGTCATATCATTTATGGTACTGTTTTTGTTTATATAATCAATAAATTGATTGAGCTCCATTATGTTAACATCAAGCTCTAACTCCGCATTATAATCCGATAGTTTGTTCTTTACTAGCACTCCCGGTATTTCTAATGGAGGTATTGGAGCTTGTGTGGTTATGGATACCAATTTTTTAGTTCCCAGATGACTTTTTAATGCATCAATTGTATTGTCGAAAATCATTTCACCGTGATTTATAACTATTACCCTTTTGGCAAGTTGTTCTATATCTCCAAGATCATGGGTTGTAAGAATAAATGTCACTCCCTGTTTGTTCATTTCAAGGATAAACTCCCTTATTTTCTCCTTTGCGATTACATCCAGACCAATGGTTGGCTCATCAAGGAATACAATCTCGGGACTATGAAGCATTGCCATAATGAATTCACATTTCATTCTCTCTCCAAGAGACAAAAGTCTTGTGGGTTTCTTTACAAGATTCTCTACCCCTAATAATTCTACCATATAGTTGAGTTTTTTGTTAAAATTACTATCGGGTATTGAATAAATAGCTTTGTTGAGATTAAAAGCATCCAAGGGCGGTATATCCCATAAAAGCTGTGATTTCTGCCCGAATACCGCACCTATGCGAGCCACATATTTCTTTCTGTCCTTCCAAGGTGTATACCCAAGTATATCAACTTTTCCGCTGGTGGGAAAAAGAATTCCGGTTAAAACTTTAAGAGTTGTAGATTTGCCGGCACCATTAGGACCGAGGAATCCAACCAGTTCTCCCTTATCTATGCTGAAGGAAATTCCTTTAACCGCTTCAACCAATTTGGTCTTTCTCACAAAAAGGCTTACAGCTACTTCCTTAAGCGTGTTTCCTCTTTCGTAGGATTTAAACGTTTTTACTAGATTTTCCACATTAATTATCATAATCAACCACCCGCACTGTTATATCGTCTAAACATCGCTTTCCAAAACAATAAACTGACAAATAAAAATACAATACTTGAAACAACTGCAATTAAAGTTCCCTCTGCCGGCCTTCCCAACAACTGGGATGCAGGTACAAAACCCAACATTGCAACAGGAATTATCGCAGTTATAAATGTTACTACGGCTTTTGAAAAAATATTTGCCGGGTACATTCCAAAGTTTGCTATAGAGAAAAAAATCTCATACACTCTGAAATTTCCAATCCATACTATGCCAAATCCCGATAGAATAAGTCCAAATCCGAACATAACAACTAAAGACACAAAGAACAGTACAATAAACTTCAACCACAGTCCAAGTCCAGGAAAAGGAATATTAACCAGTGAAACGGTAAATAATACAATTCCTCCAATCAGTTTTCCAAGATCCTCAGAATCAAACCCGGTAACAATAAGCATTTGGAGTACTGATTTCGGCTTAATTAAAAGAAGATCGAAAGTTCCTTCCTGCACCCTTTGTATTGTATTCCATACCATTCCGAAAAAAAACGGAAAAGATATTCCCCTAGACAGCATAAACACTCCCTGTATAAGCAAAGCCTCATACATATTCCATCCCGGCAGCGAAGCTCCATTTTTATAAATGAGGTAAGTTACTAAAGGCATAAATGCTTCTACAGCTAACATGATCAATATACTGATGAAAAAGTCGGCACGATATGCCATTCTCACTGCAAGAGCAGACTTTATACCTTGAAGGTGCAGTTTTATCGCATTTATCATGCCCCCACCCCCGTAAATCTTTTTGTTGCAAAATGCCACAACACCTTATAAATCAAAAACATTATTACCACATATACAGCTTGAAGCCCAACTACTTGAGGAATTGACATACTTATTCCCGCAAGTTCGTAAGAACCTATAAAAACCCTTATGGGAACATAGGCTATAAACTGAAAGGGCATGTAAAACAATATACTTTGGATAAATCCTGGAAATAGTGTAAGAGGCAGTAAGTTTCCTGCACATACATCCCTCAGGACCTGAAATGCTCTTCTTAAACCTTCAGTTTTAGTCAGCCAGAATCCTGTTATTCCAATACAGAAATTTGTAAGAAAAACAAGCATAAAGCTTAAGAATACAGATAGTAATGTCCAAAATAAATTGGCAGGTACTAGATTTATTTTAAATACGAAGAAAAACAAAACATAAACCGGTATGAATTCAACCCATAAAGCCAACATCCTGTGACCTATCTTTTGACAGATCGCATAGTAAAAATAAGAAACCGGCCTTAGCATAAATGTAATAAATCCACCTGTTCTAATAAGCGTTTGAAGATCCACATCACTCGAATCGTAGGTAAGATAGTTTATAACATTTACTATACCGTAGTATGTAAGCATTTGGGTTAAAGTCAATCCTGTAACGGTATCTTGAGTTGAATAGATGGCACTCCAAATAAATACCTGCACTAAGAAAAATACAGGTCCTACCAAAACCGATACCGCCATATGACTCCTGTAAGCTGCCCACTCCTTATATGTAGCAAAAACAGTAGCTCTAAATATTTGTAAAAGTCTTTTATATATGCTCATCATAAAACACAACCACCTAAATTGTTGATAAGAGATTATACTAATTTATAAAAATTAAGTCAACATAAAATTTAACTTTTTATCAATATTAATACTATAATGATACCAGAAATTTATACAAAATGCTGGCAGAGCTTTCAGTAAAGAAGCAGATGAGGTCGAAAAAGTAA
>DAOOVO010000076.1:0-19357 GCA_035370245.1 Pseudobacteroides sp. | reverse complement strand
TGATTTAATGTGATAAAATTAGGCTATTCTACCTGAATTAATTTGATAATTTACATTATGTTAAATATGTTTTTTAATATGATTAAGTAAAATTTGGGAGGTTTTCAATGAGTGAATTTAAAAAATGTCCTAATTGTAGATTGATCAATCCGCAAGAAGCATTATTCTGCGATTGTGGTTATAATTTCGATTTGAATAGAGTAGAGCAAGAAAGTCATTTAAAGTCAATAAAGACTATGTATGCAGGCTTTTTTCGTAGATTGATTGCATATTTAATAGATATTGTCCTCATAACGGGTATAGTTTTTTTGCTTTTCTTTATATCTACAGATTTTAAAGATGTTTTTATTAATTATGTTGGTAATACAGATAACTTAAAAAGAAGATAGGACTTTTTAGTCTATTGAAATAAAATTAGAGATATCTCAGCTATACTTTGGATATTATACTGTATGGTATTTGAAGCGTTATCTTTTCAAGGCACTTTAGGAAAAGTATTATTGAGAATTAAAGTTTCAAATATTGATGGCAGTAGAATATCAGTAGGAAAGTCCATTATAAGAAATCTATTTAAGATTGTATCAATGATTATTCTTGGTATTGGATTTATTATGGCTGCAATAACAAAGAATAAGCAAGGTTTACATGATATAGTAGCAAAAACATTGGTATTAAAAAAATAGATATATTCAGTTGGAATCTGGATACTTGGGGCTATTGATAATAAAATAAGATTTGTCCTGGAAAATGTTAAAGTTTAATACAATAGATACATATGCTATGAAGAAATGAGTGGTGAAAAACGGTGAATTGACCAATAATATGGAATTTATTATGTCGTTTTTACATAAGGTGAATGGTAAATTGCATATGTATATCCCTTTACTTTTGCTTCCTTTTCATAAATATGTCCTCTAGACATTTAAGTGCAATGCCCCTTTCTGATTCATTTCCTATATCAACACTTTTCTTAAGTGCTTCAGAACAATACTTCTGTGCATTGTCAAGATATCCACTTAGATAATAACATTTTCCGATCATATTTAAAATTCTGACTTCTTCATTTCCATCACCTGATTCTCTATTTAATTCAAGTGCTCTAAGATAGACCTCAAGAGCTTTGTCGAATATCCTGAGATAAAAATACGTATTTCCTGCTAGATTAATCACTTCTGCTTCAAGTTTTTTGTTTCCCGTGCTTTTACATATATCTGCTGACTGGCTCAAATACTCCAACCCAAGAAAGGTATTGCTGCGAGATATAAAGAAACTTCCAATTTTATATAAAATATTTGCCTCTTCATTTTTATTGGATGTTTCTCTAATTTTAGACAGAGATTCCATATAATACTTTTCCGCAACCATATAATTTTTTAATTGAGAGTAAATAACACCCAGATTCTTCAAACATATTGCCTCATCCACAACTAATCCTGATTTTTTACTGACCCTATATGCTTTTAAATAATATCTTGCGGCACTTTCATACTCTTTTTCCTTGAAATATGTTTTCCCAACAAGTTTTAAATAATAACTCTCTTTTTTAGGATTAAACGTTTCTTTGCTTATTCTTATTGCTGTAAAATAGACATTTCTGGCGGAATCAAAATCATTTTTCTTTTCATGGCATGTACCGATATAATCAAGATAATCTGTTTGTTTTTCTGTATCTCCAATATTTTTGCTGATTTCAACTGCTTTTTTATAGTATATGATTGCAGAATTAAGATCACCTTTGCTTTCATAAGCGGATCCTGCATGTCTATAAACTTCAGCAGCCTTTTCTTCTTTACCGGCTTCCATATATAAATCCGCTGCTCTTAAATATCTTAATATGGCATTATCGAAATCTTTGTTACCATAATTGTAAAAATCGCCCATATATTCATTGGCTGTTGCCTCATCGCTCTTACTTCCTTCTTCGGCAAAAATGTCAATAATCTGCCGGTATAGATTTATGCCTTCAACAGGCTTATCGGTAAGACAATATATGGCAGCTATAACACTCAAGGCAAATCCTTCATATAGCCTATTATTAATATCTCGAGATATGTCGACAGACTTTTGGGCATACAAAACAGCGTGTTCAAATAAATCATTGTCAAATAAGTGAGAGGAAATTTTTCTTAACAAATCCGCTTTCATCAATTTATCTCCATTAGCATCACAATAGTCTAAGGCTGCTTGATAATTTGAGAACATCTGGTCATTGTCTTTGAGATGATAATATTCATCCCCAATATTAAGAAATCCGTCAATTGCTTTTTCCACATCTCCGATTTCCTTATACACTTCTATAGCTTTCTTATAAAACCTTATTGCTCCCCAAAAATCTTCTTTTTTATGTAATAGTTCGGAAATATTCTTATATTGTTGGGCTTCTTCATGCCTCTTGTTGGCATTTTTGTAAATATAAGCCGCTTGCATGTAGTAATTGATAAATTGTGACAGATCTCCTATTTGATAATAAATATCACCAATATAAATCAATTTGATTTCCAGACAAAAATAGTTTTGAGTTTTCTTATCTATTTCAACTGATTTTAACATGTATTCTAATACTTTATCAAAATCCTCTTTTTCATAGTATAAGATGCCATTTTTCGAAAGACAGTAGGATTCATTATCCGAGTATCCCAGTTCATTGTATATTTTTTGTGCTTGCATGGTATATTCAATTACTTCATCTATGTCATATAAATCTTTATCTTTAGATGCCAAATTAAAAAGAGCATTAGCTTCCAGTAGTTTACATCCTGTATCCCGGTATATTGGAAGAAACTTTTTGCATAATCTAAATGCATGTTCGAATTCACGTTTTGCAATATGTAAGCTAATCAGTGAATAATTATAGCTTAAGTCTATTCCACACTCCTTATAACGTGTATTGCAATATATTTCATAAGATTGCTTCTGATACATATTGTAAAGCTCATCCATGCCCTTGGCTTTAAAAATCATACTGATGTTTGCAAGATCAACAGCTTCACCTGTTTTATAGCCAAGTCTTCTATGTTCTAAAAGTGCTTCCCAAAAACAATTATATGACATATCAAGATCACCCATATCATAATATGTCAAACCCAGATTGCCGAGAATATTGGTTAAAAGCTGGTGATTACCGAAATTTTTGCAGATTTTAAGTCCATCCTCAAAGTATTTTATCGCATTTTCCAATTCTCCCTTTATCCTATAGATTAATCCTGCATTCATTAATTCCCATATCAGCAATGAGTTATGTTGAATATCATTAAATATAGAAGCTGAATCTAAATAGTATTTTAAAGATTGCTGGAAGTCTTCCATATCCAAATATGCAAGTCCTATTCCATTAAGATTTTGTGCTTCCCAATTCTTACGTTCAAACTTCCTAACAATTTCAAGTGATTCACAATAACATTTTATTGACTCATGGGGCTTTCCCGCAATTAAATAAATATTTCCCAGTCTGAAAAAATCAGCTGGAAAATTTTTTCTTCCATTCTTTCGCATTGATTCTACAGATTCTGATAGAATACTTATTTGCAAATCTATATCTTTCTTGTCACACCAGTACAATCCATTACGAAATATATCTACATCATCATCGGATCTATACCCAATAATCCTATGAAGTTCAAGAAGCCTTGAGAAGCATTGACGAGATTTTTCGTAATTACCTTTTACATTAAAGTATAAAACAAGCTCACAATAAACCAATGTAAGGTATTTGTGATTAATTTTAGATAAACTCAAATACTTTTCTATGTTTCCCTTATGTTCTTCTAAAAGGGTGTTTTTGGGTAAATTTTGATCATTGTCTGCATATTCATTTTTATTATTTATATCTTCGAGCCAGAGAGTAAGCTCTTGATTGTTTTTTGAAAAAAATTCTTTTAAATACATCATACCTCCGGATTAACATAAAAATTATTTGGTTATAAATAATACAAACATTTCTAAAAAGATTCCCCAAATATATACTATCACGCTTTTTTAATTTTGGAAACTGTTGGTTTATATAGAGGTTGGCAAATGACAGAATGGAATAAAGAATCACTAAAATAAATGGAAATATTGTTTACGGTTCTGATGGTACATCATCAGAACCGTACCATAATATTAAAGAAGTTCTTTCCTAAGCTCGGCTGCCGATTTTATGGACAAGTAACCAAGTGGTATATCAAACATGGTTTTTGCTCCGCTTTGGCCTTCGCTGTTTAAACGATATGCAGCTCTGGCACAAGCAACCAACACGCTGGCTGTGAACTCCGGATTACTTTCTAGCTTAAGTGAAAATTCAATGATATGCTTGGTATTTTCACCGGTAATACCGCTGCGAATGACAAATCCTCCATGCGGCATTGAAGAATGGTTCTTTCTTAATTCTTCTTCAGAGATGAATGTTACCTTTGTTTCATAATCTGCAAAATAGTTGGGCATATTTACAATTTCTTTTTCAATGGCAGCCTTGTCTGCTCCTTCTTCAGCTACCACATAGCAATCCCTTAAATGTTTTTCGCTTGTGGAAAGATTTGGATTTTCACCGTTTCTAACTCTTTGAATAGCTTCTTCTTTAGGAATAGTGTATTGAACACCGGCTTTAACACATTTTACACGCCTAATGGCATCTGAATGTCCCTGACTTACGCCTTTACCCCAGAATGTGTATTCCTTTCCCTGCGGCAATACTGCTTGAGAAAGCAATCTATTCATTGAAAATAAACCGGGATCCCAACCTGCTGAAATAACTCCGATTTTTCCTGCTGCTTTTGATGCCTTATCAACTTTTTCAAAGTGTTCGGGAATTCTAGCGTGAGTATCGAAACTGTCAACTGTATTGAACATGCCTGCAAAAACAGGGCCTTGCTCAGGTAAATCTGTTGCTGAGCCACCGCAAAGTATCATAACATCAATTTCGTCTTTCATTTTTTCTGCTTCTGATACAGACAGTACTTTAACGGATGGATCTTTTAATTTTATTTCCTGAGGTGCTCTTCTTGTAAATACATATCTTAGCTCCATGTCAGGATTTTGTTTAATTGCAAGCTCGACTCCTTTGCCGAGGTTTCCGTATCCAACAATACCAATTCGAATCATAGATTTAAATACTCCTTTGCATTTAAAAAATTATTTCTATGCCATTCTACTAGATGAATAGTGAGATTTCAATATCTTTAATTGAAAGTTGGGAAAAAATAGCTATACTACTCTTGTATTATTAAAGTGATTTACAGCATTTTACAGGCAGTTAATAGGATAAAAGTCTTTGGATATTAATTTATTTTATGTTATAGTATTGTTATATTAAATTGATATAATAAAATGTGAAGTTATAGACGGAAGAAAAGAGAGTACTTAGGAGGGTAATCATGAATTCTAGAAAGGTAATATTTTTAGCAGTGAGTATATCACTGATGCTGATTCTTTTCGCATGCAGCAAGGGCGATAAATTTACAGATGAAAACGTACCGTTGGATGTTGTAGGCAAGGTGGGGAATGAGAATATTTATGCATCGGAATTCATGTATTACCTTAATGAGCAAAAAAACATGATGGAAGAAGAGGCTGGCATTGCTGACAAAAGCACAAATGAAAAAAAGAAATTCTGGAATGAAAAAGAAGGAAATTCAACCAGAAAACAAAATCTTATCGACCAAACATTCAGTAATTTGACCGAGCTTAAAACTTTACTCATGTCTGCCAAGAGAGACAATGTCGAGCTCTCTAAAGATGAACTGGACGGTATTTCACAGCATATAGATGAATTTATTAAGAATGAGGGAAATGGAAATATTGAAGAAGCTGAAAGAGTCATGAAAGAAAAGAATGGTGTTACGATAGACGAGTATAGGAGAATGTATGAAGAATATACCCTTGCATACTTTATTTACCTGACTACATATCCTTCAAGTATAAAAATCAGTGATGACGAACTCAAAGAAGAGTATGAAAAAAATAAGGATAAATATCATAAGGTAGTTGTGAAGCATGTTCTTATATCTACTAATGATGAAAATAAACAGCCTCTTCCTGAAGATAAAGTTGCGGAAAAGAAGATACTTGCAGAACAAATCCTGCAAAGGGCAAAGGCCGGAGAAGACTTTGAAAGTCTGGTAGAACAGTATTCGGAAGATATGGGTTCGAAAGATAAAGGTGGAGAGTATACTTTTGGAAGGGGACAAATGGTTAAGGAATTTGAGGAATGGGCATTTAGTGCCAAAGAAGGAGATATTGGACTTGTAAGAAGCGAGTTTGGGTTCCATATAATGAAATTTATCAGAAATGCCACTTTTGAAGACCAAAAAATTGATTTGACAATAACAATGCAGCGGGAAAGATTTGCCCAAATGATGGAAGATACGAAAAAGCAATATCCTTTAGTTAAAAACCAGAAGGCTATTGACTCTCTAAAAATGTTTTATTAAACATCAAAAGAGGCTGCTTAAGGGATTATCGCCGAAGAATTTTTTATAAGTCGATATGGCATATGAATCCATCATGCCTGCTATATAATCTGCGATTAATCTGGTCTGAAGAGCTTTTTCATCTTCATCGATATCATATCGAATCATTATATCCTTAGCCCTATATTCAGGCGGTAAATACATAGGATGTTCCAGGTATAACTCGAATAATTTCTTTATTATTTTTCCGCCTGTCTGTTCATAAAAATAAACCTCATCATTATGATTAATGCATTGGAATGTAAGCCTTTTTAAGCCGCCGGACAGTTCGGAGTATGTTGAAAAACCAATTTCTTTATCCCAGGTGGTTTTTGTAATGGATTTTTTGCTTTCGGAAGGCTCAACCAAATCAATGTCATGTATCAAAGTATATATTATTGAGGATACAAGCTCTTTACGGAAAAGCTTTGAGTACTCGGAGGACTCAATTTTTTTCGAGCCTTTGGAAGCATTGATTCGGCAGTTATCTACAATATCCTTAAACATGTTAAATGATTCACTGTCACCATATATAACTTGGTAATCATGTAATATTTCATCTATATTAAATAATTTTTGCCTTAAGCCGTCCTCCAAATCGTGAGCTGCATATGCAATTTCATCAGCAATATCAACAATTTGAACATCAAGAGTTCTTATTTTGACCTGATGCTCATCTATAAAATCTTTTAAGAATTGATAATCATCATCATATATGAATTTCTGTTTGCTAAACTTAGGGTCATATTTAGGGATACTGCTGTCAAAGCGATTGAAATATTTGGTAACGCTTAGTAATGTCCTGAATGTTAAATTTAAACCCCTGAAATCAGGCCGCTTCTTTTCTATAGTTGTAAGTATTCTAAGGGTCTGAGCATTTCCTTCAAATCCGCCGATTTCGCTGCATAAATCATTAAGCACTTTTTCTCCATAATGACCGAAGGGTGGATTTCCTAAGTCGTGGGACAATGCACCTGCTTCTACTACATATGTGTCTACCGACGAATACCCTATTCTGGCAGCAATGGAACGGGCAATTTGTGCCACTTCAAGGCTGTGGGTCAAACGGTTGCGAAAGAATTGATCGTTTTTTATGCCTAATAACTGCATCTTTCCTTGTAATCTTCTAAAGGAAGAGGAATACATAATCCTTGTATAGTCTCTTTGAAAGTCTCCGTCATTACGGTCGCGAAAATCCTCATCATATAGCCTCCAGCTTAAAGGCTCAAATTGTAATGGGCTTAAGTAGATCATTTTCAATTTGTTTATAGTGTCCATATTCTTTTTAGGCATAGTATTTCTCCCTTATAATTATGTATTTGTAAATAATTAAACGGCAATTCATATATCAAAAGAGATGATTGCTAAATTTTAGAAACAATATAATTCTAACTTATTTTATTGGATGTTTCAATTGGAAATGGATAAGAAATAGACGCTTAATGCATTAGCTTATCCAATAAGAAAGGCAGCCCTTTCGGCCGCCTTTTCTTATTGGATATAAAAAGTATAGTTTTTTCCTGAATTATTATCCCAGTTGTTTGCACTATCTTTAAAAGCAACGTTTAATTGTCCGTTTTCTTTTACAGGAATAGATAATTCAAAAATATGTTGGTTGGTAGTGTGCATAGGGTAAGTCGATATATTTTCCCAACTTTTGTTATCGCCAAAGCCAACTACTGCATATACTTCCTTTGCACCATTCTTGGCTAGAAGTCCATCATAGGTGACTTTTATATTATCTCCTTCAGTTGAAAAAGAAACACCCTTTGAATACTCATCGTATACTATTTCATCAGCAAGCTCTGCATTAAAATTCTCACATCCGCACTCATTGCATCCGGATGATTTGCAATCAGCATTGACTACAGGTACACTATTTTTTATTCCTAAAAAATCTAATATACCCATATCTATACCTCCCAACAGTTTATATTTTTTAAACCCAATATAGTTTTTGCAGTATATTAAAAATTATCTTAAAAGAATAATGGAAATTAATACGGTGGTATAAGTGTACATAATTTGCTATAATATTGACTGTGAATTGATTTATTTTTATTTGAGAGAGAAGGAAAAAGAAACTGTTTACAAAATTGGCAGAAATGTACATAACATTGTTTCCTGTCATACTGGCAGGTATATTTAATATGATTTGGTGTAAGCTGCCTGTGTGTGATTTCATGAGAAAACCCATTGATGGCGGGATTTGTATATGGGATGGAAGAAGATTGTTTGGTGATAACAAAACATGGAAGGGATTTGTCGGAATGATGCTTGGGGGAGCTGTTCTGACCATTCTATGGGGACTTATCTGTGATACAAATGCATATCTCACTGCACACAATTATATATATGCCACAAGAGAAAACACCATTATGTATAATGCTGTAATGGGCGTAATGCTTGGCTTCGCATATGCCCTTTTCGAACTTCCCAACAGCTTTATAAAAAGAAGAATGGATATTAAGCCCGGAAAGACCACAGATGGCTTTAAAAAGGTGTTTTTTATATTTATGGACCAAGCTGATTCAATATTTGGGTGTGTATTGGTAGTTTGCTTTGTTTATACAATGTCGATACAATTTTACTTTACATATGTATTGGTTGGTGCATTAACACATATAGTTTTAAACATGTTGTTGTATTTGGTTAAGCTCAGGAAGAACATGTTTTAGGAGGATATAGTATGCTTGTTGGTTTAAGCGGTTATGTCGGGGCGGACAAGGTAGGAAATAAAGCACATTCGCTTATACATTTAAAAAATAACGGATTTTGCGTACCCGACGGCTTTGTGCTTGACAGTGATACATTTGATGAAATAATAAAAACAAATGGATTAGACGGCAAAATTAATGAATTGTTGTCAAAAATAAATAAAAATAATATAAGGGAAATCAGTTCGCAAATAATTAATCTGTTTGATGGAATAAAAATTAATGATAATATTGTATCTGAAATATCAAATTTTCTTCAAAATAAAAAATATGCGGTACGCAGCAGCGGCCTCAAGGAGGACCTTGCAGGCTTTGCTTTTGCAGGGCAATACCGCACTTTTTTAAATGTAGAAGGAATTGATGAAATATGTAAGAAAGCTTTGGAATGCTACAAGTCCATGTACAGAGAGGGAGTGTTGTCTTACCTCATTGATAACGAACTGGGCGTAAGTGACCTTAAAATGGCAGTTGTTGTTCAGGAAATGGTTGAAGCAGATGTAAGCGGTATTGTATTTACTGTAAATCCACTTACCGGAAATGATAAAGAAATTGTTGTGGAAGCGGCTAAGGGGCTTGGAGAGGAAATTGTAAGCGGCAGGGTTAACCCGGAACGCTATTTATATAATTGGTTTGACGGCAAGGAATCATATGAAGGTACCAATAAGCTTTTGACAAGAGAAAAGTTTTTGGAGCTTGCCAAAATGGCACTGGATATTCAGATTCTCTATGGATTACCATGTGACATAGAGTTTGCCATTAGAAACGGAAAAATATATTTTGTTCAGGCACGTGCCATAACAAAAATAATGTATTCAGGCATAAAGGATCAGTGGACAACAGCCGATTTTAAGGATGGAGGGGTATCGGCCGGTGTGTGCACTCCCTATATGTGGAGCCTTTATGAGTACATTTGGGAGTATACCCTTAAGAAATTTGTGTTTGATGCTAAAATCCTCAGAAAGAATGAATGGCGAAAGGCCGGTGACATGTTCTATGGACGGCCCTATTGGAATTTAAGTCTTGTAAAAACGGCCATGTCAAAGGTTCCGGGATACAAGGAGAGAGAGTTTGATAATGATTTGGGTGTTATGCCTACTTACGAGGGCGATGGAGAGGTTACAAGGATAACGCCTAAAACTCTATTGGGGATTCTAAGAATGGCTATAGCACAGAAGAAGATAGTTGCTGAAAGAAGCAAGAATGCTGAGAAAATTAAAAGTGAGCTTTTGGATAAATATTTTAACTATGTTAAAATTTACAATAATCAAGAAAAGATTGGTGATTTGGAATCCATATGGTACAAGCTTGTTAAGGAAGACTATCTCCAAAGCGAAAGTACATATTTCTGGCAGATATTCATCAATACAGTCAACCAGTCTATTTTTAAGGATAGATTGCTTAAGTATGTAAGCAGCGGAGAGTATTTTAACCTTATTGGAGGGCTTGACAACATATCTCATCTTCTTCCTTTTTACTATATGTGGGATGTATCGAGAAGGATTATCGCAGATAAAAAGGCATATGACTTTTGGAGTAACAGCGAAATATCGGCAATTAAAAAGGCGTATGATGAAAAAAGCAGTGAGAACTATATACCGAAGTTGGCTGAATTTATTGATTTGTATGGCTATCATTCCGAAAAGGAGCTGGATGTAACATATCCATGCTACTGCGAAGATGTGGAAAGCGTTATTAAAATGTTTAAGGAAACAATCGCGTTAGATGACAGCCTTAGCCCTGAAGGAGACAGAAAGCATCAGGCAGACGTTTTTGAAAAACAAAAGCAGAAATTGAAGGAACGGGTTGGCAGCAGGAAGTATTCCAAGTTGGAAGAAAGTATAGCTAAAATGCGAAGCATGCTTTGGTGGAGAGAGGAATTCAGGGATGTTTCCACAAGATTTTACTATATAATACGTATTTTTACAATGAAGCTTTCAAAAGAATATGTTAAGTCGGGAATATTAACACGTGAAGATGACATTTGGTATACAAAGATAGATGATGTTTTTAGATTTATCGACAGGAAGATTACAAAAGAGGATTTAATAAATATCATAGTAAGGAACAGAAAGTATTATCAGTCCTTTCGCAATTTTTTAAGTGAAAATGAAATTGGAGCAGCATTTAATGTGGATTCCCACAAAAGAAAGACGATATCCGGCGGGATAAAGGGAATCGGATGTAATAACGGCACGGTTACGGGAACTGCAAGGGTAATCAACAGCCTTGCTGAAATAGACCGCCTTCAGGTGGGGGATATCCTTGTGACAAAGTTTACGGACACTGGGTGGACAAGCAAGTTTGCCATTTTAAAAGGTATTATCACCGAATATGGCGGGATATTGTGCCATGCAGCTATTGTTTCGAGGGAATACGGAATTCCCTGTGTGGTATGCACAAACGATGCCACAAGGATTATTAAAGACGGAAGCACAATAACAATAAACGGGACAACCGGAGAAATTACTGTAGAAAAGGAATAGTTAAAGGGATGTTTATAGGGTTATACAACAAATCAATAATACTTACTTATATAGGCGTGGCATTAGCGGTCACTGGGATTTATTTTTCATTTGTACCTAATATCCGTTATGCAATGCTGTGCCTTGCAATCAGCGGAGTGTGCGATCTATTTGACGGGATGGTTGCAAGACGATGCAAGAGAAATGAGGAAGAGAAATTGTTTGGAGTGGAAATAGATTCTCTTGCGGATATGATGGGCTTTGTGGCACTTCCCATAGCTGTATGCTGCGGAATGGGCTTAACAAAGTGGTATAATGTGGCGATTTATATAGCTTATACATTGGCTGCCATTTCAAGGTTGGGATATTTTAATATTGTTGCAAAGAGTTCAGCAACTGATTCTCCCGTCAAGCATTACACAGGCCTGCCTGTGACTTTTGCAGCCCTCATATTTACAACTGCATGGTTTCTTAGTTTCATATTATCGGATAGCATTTTTGCAGCTTTTTATAGCTTGGTCATGCTTATTGTGGCGTTGTTGTTTGTGCTCAAAATAAAAGTGCCCAAACCTAGAGGAATAGCCTATGTATTTTTAGGGCTTATTGCAATCGTAGTATGTTGTGCCATTATTTTTGCGGGATAAGGGAAAATAAGATGGTGGAAAAGCAAATGGTAGAAAAGAAAATGGATGTGTATATTTATAATCGTGAAACCAAAAGCCTGTATCAGGAGAAACAATTTAAAGAAAAGCAGCTTAAGTTTTTGTATGATACTGTTTTAGGGCGGATTATTTTAAGGCTTTTTATTGCAGGTAAATGGTATTCAAGATATAATGCAAAGAAAAATGGCTTAAGAAAGTCCGTTGCAAGAATTCAGCCCTTTATAGAGGAATACGGAATTGATATGACGCAGTACCAAAAAAAGGAATACAAGTCTTTTAATGATTTTTTCATAAGGACAATAATTCCCGAGAAAAGGCCAATTCCCAAGGATGAAAATGTACTGATTTCGGTTGCGGATTCTAAGCTTATGTATTATAAAATTGAAAAAGACATTGGCATTAAAATAAAAAACAGCATTTATACCGTTGAAGAGCTGCTTCATGACAGGGAGCTTGCCGGAGAATACAGAGGAGGAACATGCCTTGTATTTCGCCTTACTGTGGATGATTATCATCATTATTGCTATTGTGATGACGGTAAGCTTTTGTACAGCAAGAAAATTTCAGGCAGACTGCATACTGTAGGTCCTATTTCTGCTAAAAAATATAGGGTGTATTGTGAAAACAGCAGGGAGTATTCGGTACTTGAGACGATGCACTTTGGAAAAGTGGTGCAGATGGAAGTAGGAGCACTGCTGGTGGGAAAGATAGTTAACAATTTAAAGGAAGCTTTTAAAAAGGGTGAGGAAAAGGGCTGGTTTGAAATGGGAGGTTCCACAATAGTACTTCTATTTAGAGAGAATACAGTAACAATTGATGAAGATATTGTTTCAAACTCAGCCAAGGGCATTGAAACAAAAGTGAAGTACGGTGAGAGAATAGGTGAGAAAATAGGGGAGAGAAAATGTTAAAAAGACTTTCAATATACTTTAAAGAGATGTATCCCATAGTTCCGAGACTAATACTTGGGATTATAGTTTTCCTTGAAATATATTTCATTCTGCTTTTAAACTATGGAGTAACAGATTTTTCAATAGGAGTAGCGGAATTTGTAGGAAGCTTTACTATATTCTGTTTTCTTCTTATACTTCGAATTGCTGATGATTTCAAGGATTATGAAACAGACAAAAGATTGTTCCCGGAAAGGCCGTTGCCATCAGGGCGTGTACAAAAAAGGGACTTGAAAATATTGGTTACAGTCCTGATTGTAATAACATGTATTTTGAATTTCATTTTTATGAATAATATATTGTTTTTTCTGTTTTTGTATACATACGGCTTTCTGATGTCAGTTTGGTTTTTTAAAAAGCATAAAATTCAAAATAGCTTGCCCTTGGCACTTGTAACACATAACCCAGTACAGTTGATAATGAATATATACATAATATCTTTTACATGCATAAAGTATGATCTTTATCCATTTACACTGACAAGCTTTCTTGTTGCATTTACGTTGTATTTTCCAGCACTTATATGGGAAATATCCCGTAAAATCCGTGCTCCAAAGGATGAAACGGAATATACCACCTACTCCAAATTGTTTGGATACAAGAAATCTGTCAGATTTGTTCTCATACTGACGTGGGTTGATATTATAACCAACTTTTTGCTGGTATACAGGTTAAACAGAATAGCAATCGGTGTGTTGTTTTTAAATATAATGTGGATGACCTGGAAGTTTGTTTCATTTATGAAGGATCCTACACAATACAAAATAGTTGATAAAGTTGAAAGATACACATATATACAGGAAGCCACAATGGTTCTCGTTGTAGTTGTTTATTTGATAGTGGGGTATATTTGATGAAAATTGTTACTGATGAAAATTTTAAAAATCATATAATCGGTAAAAAGGCTCAAAATTTGTTTTTGGCAAAGTCTAACGGAATACCTGTGCCTGAGCTTTTTGCTATTTCTCATAAAGATATTGAAAGCGACCAAATGGCAGACTGTATCAATAAATACATAGAAGATAATTTTAATGATGAGCAGTTGTTTGCTGTGCGGTCTGCGGCATTGTCGGAGGACGGGACGGAAAGCTCCTTTGCCGGGCAGTTTGATACATTTTTGAATGTGCATTCCAATTTAGTGGTTGAAAAAATAAATAAATGCAGAGAGTCGATTTTCAGTGAAAATGTGGCCCTGTACTGCAAGGAGCACGGTATAACTAAAGAAATATCCATGAGTGTCATTGTACAGCAAATGGTTCAGGGAGACTACTCGGGTGTTATGTTTACCGCCAATCCCCAGGGACTATTGAATGAATCGGTAATTGTAATAGGCGAGGGAACGGGAGACGGTGTGGTTGAGGAAAGGGTTTCAACAACATCATACTTCTATAATAATACCGACAAGCTTTACTACTATGAGACTATGGATGATTCACCCGTATTAGACAGGGAAAAAATTGAGGAACTTATCGGGTATGGAGATAAGTTAAAAGAGCTTTTCGGAGAGTATTTGGACATTGAGTTTACAATCAAGGAGGGACAAATTTATATCCTTCAGATCAGGCCTATAACAACTTTAAAGAGCACAAAAACCACTATTTTGGATAACAGCAATATTGTAGAAAGTTATCCGGGTATTACACTGCCTTTGACACAATCCTTTATTGAGTTTGCATATTACAGTGTGTTTAAGGGAGTAGCTTTCAGATGCCTGAAAAATAAAAAAATGGTTGAGAAGTATGATTCTGTTTTCAGGCAGATGGTTGGAAGTGCAAATGGAAGAGTCTATTACAAAATAAGCAACTGGTATACCGTAATAAAGTTTCTACCCTTCAGCAAAAAAATTATACCTATATGGCAGGAAATGATGGGTGTATCCAATAAAGAGCATGATGATGAAAAAAACGATATATCATTAATTCAGAGGATAAGGGTATATTTTAACGCTATCTATGAAGCCTTTCATGTACAAAAAGGTATGGAAAAGCTCAACGCCAGCTTTGACCGGGTTGAAAAACTATTTTATGAAAACTATCATGAAGGCATGGAAAATGGACAATTGGTTAATCTATACAATCAAATCGGCGATGCGGTATTGAAGGATTGGGACATTACACTTTTAAACGATATGTATGGGTTTGTTTTTACTGCACTTTTAAAAAGGAAATTAAAGAAAATCGGTGTTAAAAACTACGAGCAGGAAACAAATCGGTATATCTCGGGAATAACCAATATCGAGAGCATGAAGCCGGTAAGAGAGCTGGTGGCATTGGCAAAAATGGCAGTTGATGAGGGTTGGATAAAGAAGCTTGAAGCCCTTGATAATGACACCACGGTTAAAGAGTTTATTAAGTCAAGCCAAAGTGACTTTTCAGAAAGGTTTGATAATTACATAAAGCAGTATGGGGACAGGATGACGGAGGAGCTTAAATTGGAAACCAAGACGTTCCGCTCCAATCCAAAGCTTTTAGTTGACAAAGTAATAGAGTATGGGAAGGATAGGGAAAAACTCAATAATTTGCATAATACTCTAAACTGTAAAGACACAGATGTCAAATTTTCAGACAATATTCCCAAAAGAAAGATAAAATCTGTAGAAAGACTTAGCCGACGTGCCATGCAGGGAATTAAAAACCGTGAAATATCAAGGCTTAATCGAAGCCGCATTTATGGCATGGTAAGGACCATATTTCTGACAATAGGGAGCAATATGGTAAAGGAAGGTTTATTGGATGAAACAGAAGACATATTCTATTTAAGGACGGAAGAGGTGTTCGACTCCATAAAAGGCGGTCTGTATGATTTTCGTTCCATGGTGAAAGAAAGAAAGCTAAAATATAAGCAGTTTTATAAGCTGCCTCCTTACTCGAGGCTGATTTTTGCAGGAGAGCAATTCGATAAAACAGTAAGAAACGTAAATCAGGCTGAGAATGAACTTAGTGATGAGACAGTTTTAACAGGTACACCTTGTTCCAATGGAGAAGCCAGGGGTGAGGTGCTTGTTGTTGAAGACATTACTGCGGTAAATGATGTTAAAGACAAAATACTTGTTACAAAAATGACCGACCCGGGCTGGGTCTTCTATCTCACATTATCAAAGGGGATAATAGCTGAAAAAGGATCGCTCCTTTCTCATACCGCAATTATTTCGAGAGAGTTGGGAATTCCATCTGTAGTAGGTATAAAAGGTATAACAAAGAAGCTCAAAACAGGGGATATAGTTCATATGAACGGCAGTACAGGCGAGATTAGAATAGAGGGAAGGTAAGAGTTATGGATATAATATGGTTTGATGATGAAGAAAAGTATATTGAAGATTTCCTTTCTTTACCTAAAAAGCTATATGGAAAAAAGGATATTATGCAAAATGAAGTGGAGGAACGCAAGCTTCTTACAGGAAAGCATGTTCTTAATAAATATTTCAAATTGTACAAGCTGTGTGCATATAAAAATGGAGAAATAGCCGGAAGGCTTGTTATTACTCAATATCCCGATGACGACATGGCATACGTAGGCTTTTTCGAATGTATAGACGATAAAGAGTGTGCAGGTAAAATGTTTACATCTGCAGAGAAGCTGGCAAAAGATAATGGTATGACTAAAATGGTTGGGCCTGTAGATGCCAGCTTTTGGATTAAATACAGACTCAAAGTGAATCTTTTTGACCGACCGCCATATGTATCCGAACCCTATAACAAGGATTATTATCTCAATCTGTTTTTAGATAACGGTTTTGAAATTGAAGAAAGATATGTTTCAAACATATATAGAAAGCTTCCCAGGAAAGGCTTTGAAGTAACCAAGTTCAAGGAAAGACTTAAGGAATTTTCTCAAAAAGGCTATAAAATAGTATCGCCGGATAAAAAAACATGGGACAAGGCAATTGGTGAGGTATACAAGCTTATCATGAAGCTGTACAGCAATTTTCCGGTATTCAAGTATTTAAGTGAAGATGACTTTAAGGAGATTTATTCGTCTTATAAAATGATACTCGATATGTCTATGGTAAAAATTGCCTATTATGAAGGAGAGGCAGTGGGATTTTTCATCGGTATGCCCAATTACGGGAACAGGCTGTATGGAAAGCTCAATCTGCTCACTTTATTATATATATTGCGTAAGAGAAGAAAAAGCTCCGATTATGTTCTTTTGTATATGGGTGTTGACGAAAAGCATCGAGGACTGGGAAAAGCAATTACACAGGTCATTATGGATAATCTTCAAGTAAAACAGGCTTCATCCATAGGAGCACTTATTAAAAAGGGTAAAATTATTGAGGGGTATGTGGAAGAAGCGAGGGAGGACCAGTACGAATATGTTTTGTTAAGTAAGTCACTTCAATAAAATGCTAAAATTGGAGGTTTAATATGGCTAGGACAATACAGGGAATTTTAAAGGAAGATTATAAAAAGTGGAAGGACAGAGAATATATATTTACAAGAGTAGATGGCATATACAGGGCAAAAACATTCGGGCAGACAATATATGATGCATTGGCACTTGCTGAAGTGCTTTTGTCGTATGGACTGAAAAACGAAAATATAGCAGTGTATGGAGAAAATTCCTATGAATGGATGGTTTCCGATCTTGCGATAATGGGATATGTGGGAACAAACGTGGCTATTGATAAGGAGTGGAAGGAATACTCAGTATCCGATGCAATTAAAAGAACAAATGTAAAATGCGTTATATATTCCAAAAGTAAAAAAGACATAATAGATAATTTGAGATCCAAGTTTGACATAGTTTATATATGCATGCAGGATGACTTTTACGAGCTTTTGGACAAAGGATATGGACTGCTTAAAAATAAAAAGGATATATTCTGCTTTGAAGAGAGAGAATACGATAAAATGTGTAAAATTGTGTTTTCTTCCGGGACTACCGGTGTACCGAAAGCATCCATGCTTTCACAGCGAAATATTCTGTGCGGATGGGACAATCTATATAAACGGGCACCTATGAATGATACCGATATTTGCTACTTATTTTTACCTCTGCATCATACTTATGCGGGACTTTGTAATTTTCTCTTTTCCACCATTTCGGGAATGCAGATATATTTATGCTCCGATACAAAAAAAATCGCAGAGGAGCTTCAAATTGTAAGGCCTACGGTTTTTTGTGCCGTTCCCCTTATATATGAACGTTTTTACGGTCTTTCCGTTCAAACAGGGCAGGATTTAAAGACATTGTTTGGAGGCAACATCAGGTATATGTTTTCGGGAGGAGCCTTTTTTAATGTAGATATTCGAAGGGAATATAAGAATTCAGGCCTTAACATGATGGAAGCATATGCACTTTCCGAAACATCCTCCATTTTCAGCATTCAATACAGCAATAGCCCCAATGTCAAATCTGTTGGAACGATATTTGAAAATATTGATGTGAAAGTAATAAATCCTGATGAAAACGGCTGCGGGGAGTTGGCGGTTAAAGGAGACAATGTGTTTCTTGGCTATTATGGAAATGAAAAAGCCACAAAAGAGGCGTTTGATGAAGACGGTTATTTCCTTACAGGAGATCTGGGGTACATAGATGAAAATAACGAATTGTATCTGATGGGACGCAAAAAAAGAATGATACTTACCGAAAACGGTGAAAATGTGGACCCGGAGGAAATAGAAAGGTTAATACAACAAAGTGCGGAAATTTCTAAAGTAAAAGTGTATGAAGAGGGCGGATTAATAAAAGCTGCCATATATGTTTGTCAGGATATTGACATAGAGGCTGTTATTGAAAATGTAAATCAAATGCTGCCGAAATACAAGCAGGTAAGAGAATTTAATTTGATTAGGGATTCAATTGATGCAAGGTTAAAATAAGACCTCTCTACATAAGACATGTGTTTTGTAGCTTTTATCAAAGGCTAAAGAAGCACATGTTTTTTTTGTCTGGGAAATTTAAGAGGCAGTAGATGCTATGTTTTTTTGCTCTATGTTTGGGTAATTATACTATATAAATGCCAGTTAATTAAGTGCCATATTAACTATTTTTAAGTGTTTTCTTTTATTGACTTAAAATGGTAACGCATGCAATATTTAAGCAGTCATTTTGTAGTTATTTTTGTATAAAATGAAATATACTATTGATTCCACTGCAATAACTCCTGTTAAAAACAGGTAATATCGATCTTTGAAA
>DAOOVO010000075.1:0-19614 GCA_035370245.1 Pseudobacteroides sp. | reverse complement strand
AGTTGTCAAGGTACATCTATTGTAAAAAAAGAGTTTATGCAGTGGAATCATATTTTTAACCTATACAGCTTTATTTTGAACCCTTGAAAACACCACTGAGTGCAGCTTCATCAATCTGCTGACCGTTAAGTGTTATATAAATACCGCTGCCTGGATGAGTATCCTTTAAACGTATAGTTTTAACATTTATAAAGGAATCCATCTTCAATTTCTTAACAGTCTCCGACAGATTGCTATAAAGCTCTTTTGAACCCTTTCCTGCACATGATTCACACATACAGATGGTAAATTCCTGTGTAACAAAGGCCGAGTTGGCTTTCTTGCGAACAGTGTTACATGCATTGTCACCAACTTTTGGTGTGTAGCTTGTGTGCAGCAGTTCATGTGCTAAGTGAGAGTTTGGTTCACCATAGAATTCGTTGTAAAGTCTTAGTATATCAGGGTTTTCCTGGGACTTACGATACTGGGCAGTTTTATCTATATTTACAAGAACCTGCTGACGTTTTTCCATAGCATCAATCTTTTCAGGTACCGGATGTCCCGCACCGCATATACATCCGCCTGGACATGCCATGACTTCTATAAGGTCATACCCCACATCAACACCCTGTATTATCTTTTCAACTATAGGCTCTGCATTATGCAAACCGCTTATAACCGCAACACGTACCTTTGTGCCGTTTGCATCGACTGTAGCTTCCTTTAGACCATCAAAGCCACGGATTTCTTCAAAGTCAAGATGATCTGTAAGCACTTTTCCTGTAAGCTTTTCAACAGCCATACGAAGAGCAGCTTCAGCAACACCTCCGGAGGCACCGAATAGAATACCTGCACCTGTAACCCTCTTGTACGGATCATCAAACTCCTGAGGCTCTATATCGGATGTCTTTATACGCAAGAGTTTAACCATTTCAAGCATTTCGCTTGAAGTGAGAACAGCATCTACATCCCTGATTCCTTCAGGAGCGAACTCAGGACGGGCAGCTTCATATTTTTTAGCAAGGCATGGCACTATTGAAACTACAAAAAGATCTTCCTTTTTCACACCAGCCAGCTTTGCATAATGATTCTTAACAGTAGCACCCATCATTTGTTGCGGTGATTTACATGTTGAAAGGTGTGGTATAATTTGCGGATAACGCTTTTCAACAAAGTTCACCCATCCCGGACAACATGATGTAAACTGAGGCATTACACCTTTTTTATCAACACGTGTTAAAAACTCAGTTGTTTCTTCTACAATTGTCAGGTCGGCAGCAAATGTAAAGTCAAATATCTTATCAAATCCCATTTTTCTTAATATACCGGCCATAAAAGGCGATGCTTCATTATATGGAATACCGAAATATGATGAAACTATACTGCGTACCGCAGGAGCCACAAAACCTACCACAACCTTATTAGGATCATTGATGGCTCTGAACACTTTTCCCTTTTCACGTCTATAATCAAGAGCACCGCATGGACATGCGTTCACACACTGGCCACAGCTTACACAGTCAGTTTCCTGCAATGGAAGACCGCTCTTTGTTCCTACAAGCTGGCGACCATGTTTTGTGTAATACGTCAAAACATCCGGTCCTTCAATCTCTGCACAAGCAGCGATACAACGTCCACAGGAAATACATTTGTTGTGATCGCGAATAATGAAAGGATGATCATCCACTATCGGTATATATGGGCGTTCATGAATCGGATCGATATATTCAATTTTATGTGCCTGTGCTTCCTTTCTAAGGTCACAGCTATACCGCTCCTTACATCCGCATTTGAGGCAGCGTCTAGCTTCCTGTCTAGCCGCTTCTTCAGGAAGTCCGAGCTCAACTTCATTAAAATTGTTTTTACGCTGACTCACTAACAGATCAGGCATTTTGGCACGAGGAATTTTAGGCATTTCTTCAAATTCCCACTTTGGCAAATCTTCCATTGACCCACGGCTACAGCTATAGTCTGCATTTTCCACATGAACATATCCCTTCATGAGAAAACTATCCATAGCATCAGCGGCATGACGACCTGCTGCTACTGCCTGAATAACTGTTGCAGGGCCTGTAACACAGTCACCACCTGCAAATATCTTTACCTCGGATGTTTGCATTGTGTTACCGTTTATTTCAATATCACCCCATTTATTAAGCTTAACGGGCATATCGTTATATAGGAACTGTGTATTTGTACTTTGACCGATTGCTCCAATAATTGTATCTGCATCTATCAAAATATCACTACCTTCAACAGGAACAGGACGGCGACGGCCTGAACGGTCCGGTTCACCAAGCTTCATTTCCATACAGTGAAGTGTTTTCCTTCCGCCGTTCATAACAATTTTATTCGGTGCCATCAAGAACAGCATTTCCACTCCTTCATGCAAAGCTTCCTCAACTTCATAGGGCTCAGCCGGCATTTCTTCACGTGTACGGCGATAAATCAGCTTAACCGATTTTGCACCTTTACGAAGTGCTGTACGGGCACAGTCTATTGCAGTATTACCGCCACCGATGACAACTACATTATCACCAAGCTTTATGTCCATGCCTTTTGTTACCTGCTCAAGGTATTGTATTCCGAGCCATACACCTTCAAGATTTTCTCCCTCAATATGCATAGGAGTTGCACGCCATGATCCTATTGCGAGATAAACCGCGTCAAAATCGTTATTGAGATCTTCAAGACGGATGTGTGTTCCTAAAGCTTTACCTGTCATAATCTTGACACCCATCTTTTTCATTATATCAATTTCCTTATCTAAAGTAGCTTTCGGCAAACGATATTCAGGAATACCGTATCTCATCATTCCGCCTGCATGAGGCTGGCGTTCGAATACAGTCACATCATGACCGTTTATTGCACTATAATATGCAGCTGACAGACCTGAAGGTCCAGCACCCACAATAGCTATTTTCTTACCCGTTGAGGGCTTTAATTCCGGAATCCATGGTCCCCTTTCCATATCCCAGTCTGCAGCAAATCTTTTAACATAATTGATTGCTACCGGTGAATCTACAAGATTACGGCGGCATGCCGCTTCACATGTATGAGGACATACACGGCCACATACAATAGGGAAAGGATTGTTATCCTTGATTACTCTGATTGCAGCTTCATAATTTCCATTTCCAACATGACGAAGATATGCCTGAATGTCTATGTTTGCAGGACAAGTCATTACACATGGTGCAACACAATCTGCATTATGATCCGAAAGGAGCTGTTCTAAACGGATCCTACGATAATTCTCAAGCCTTGGGCTATTTGTACAAATAACCATACCCTCTTTTATAGGTGTTTGACATGCTTTTACATCTCTTCCTTCTACTTCTACGACGCATAATCCGCAGTTTCCGTTTGACCTCTCAAGCCTGATGTCATAACAAAGATGAGGTATATGAATATCCTCCTGCAATAATGCCTGAAGGATAGTCAAATTGTCGTAAACCTCAATTTCACGTCCATTGACCGTAACTTTAATTCGCTTGTGATTTGCTAATGTTTTCATAAACTTTCCCTCTTTACAATATAATATATAATTTATAAATTTATATAAAATGTTTTACAGTATACCCATAATACCATAAGCATACCGTAAAACACCTCCATTGGTATATAATGAATACCTCCATTGGCATATAAAGAATAACCTCTTTGTTTTACTCTACTTTTCCATATACAGGATTATCCTCCAATATTTAGAGTAAGTTATTTTTTTAACATTCTTTATGACCATATTTATTATAGCCGAATATTTTGAATTTGTCATTTCATGTTTCGACATTTTTTAAAATTTATCATGATTTTGATTGTCTATTCTTTTTAGATGTTTATTTTGCATGTTTTTTCAGCTAAATTTAAGAAAAATAAAAAAAATATCTTTTTCTACGCTTCTTTGCCTCGCAGAGTATAAATCTGACATTATTGTAATACATAATACTATTCATACATTATTCTCAAAAATATTTCTTAATCAATTGTTTCAGAATATATATATACTAAAAAATCACGCATTGGAGTGAAAAGTTTGGGAATAAAAGAAATACCATATACAATACCGATAGTATCAATTACAGGTACCAATGGCAAAACTACCACTACACGAATGATAAGCAGTATTTTAAGGAAGCAGGGGCTTACAGTCGGTACAACAACCACACATGGGATTTATATAAATGAAACATGCATTGAAGATGGCGATACAACCGGCCCAAAAAGTGCAAAAACAATACTTAGCAACAGTAAGGTTGAAGCTGCAGTGCTTGAAACAGCAAGAGGCGGTATTGTTAGAGATGGGCTTGGGTATGATAAAGCCGATATAGCTGTTTTTACCAATCTTACAGAAGACCACCTTGGCATCGATGGAATCAATACAATGGATGAACTACTTCATGTAAAGTCCCTGGTCATCAAGGCAGTAAAGAACAACGGTGCATGTATCCTTAATGCCGACGACCCCTGGGTAATGAAAGCAAGAGATAGAGCAGCTGGAAAGCACATACTTTTCTCTATGAATAAGGAAAATCCCATATTGACAGAGCATATAGCTAAAGGCGGCTCTGCAGTATACACAAGAAATAACGATATTTATATAACATGCAAAGGTATATCAATGAATTTTATTAAGCTAATGGATATTCCTGCAACACTTGCCGGGAAATTAAAGCATAACATATATAACAGTATGGCAGCAATTGGTGCATGTTTTGCACTCGGTACATCCTTTGATGTAATAAGAGAAGCTTTAAGTGAGTTTGGCTCTGATGTAAACAGCAATCCGGGAAGGTTTAACATATACGATCTTGGAGGTTTCAAGGTTGTTCTCGATTATGGACACAATATCGAAGGTTATCGCGTTACCATAGATGGATTGAAGGCATTAAAACCATCCCGGCTGATAGGTGTCATCGGAGTTCCGGGAGACAGGCTTGATACGGATATTTATAATGTCGGAAAAATTTCAGGAAATTCATTTGACTATATCTATATTAAGGAAGACAGTGATTTACGAGAAAGACAGCCTTTGGAAGTAGCTAAAATTTTGTACCGAGGAGCATTATCATCAGGCATATCAAAAGATTCCGTTAAAATAGTTCCTGACGAAGTGGATGCTCTAAGACAGGCATTACAAAAGGCCGGAAAAGGCGATGTTATTGTTGTCTTTTTTGAAAAAATGCAAGCACTGGTAGATGTTATTAAAGAATATCAAGAAGAAATCTATATAGAAGAACAGCAGGTACAGCAGATGCCTGTGTAATACTTTAATTTCTATAGTAGGCCCTTAAAATTAAAAGTGATCAATAAAACTTCTAATTTTAAGGGAACTCTCTTTTTATGTATTTTACTATTATTTATAGTTTATTTTACTATAGGATTAAAGAAGTATGCATAGCCATGGCTTCCTGCTCCTGAAATACCATTTGCTGAAAATCCTATTGTTTTTACTCCTGTTATGTCAATATCTTCAACTTTTTTAATTTCTCCTCCATTTATCTTCATATTCAATAATGTTTCTCCTGTATCAACATTATAAATATATATTGTAAATTGTTTTCCAATATATTTCTCCTCTGTAGCAATATAAGCATCAAACGATAACTTGCTGTATGCTCCTCCTATTTCAGCTTTATATGCATAGCTAATACCATTTGAAGCCCCGCCATTCGAAAGCTCACAAGCTATTCCGTCATTATATTTGATATCCGCTCCGAATTCTCCTTTTACAGTTAATGAAGCTTTATCCGTTACTTTACTACTAACATTGGATGTCCTTGCCTTAAAGCTCAATACACTCTTAGGCTGTTTTTCTTCTGTCCCAATTATAACAGTTTTTGTATCTGCATCTCAGTTTATGGGTATATCCAACATATTGCTTACCGAACGAACGGGAATATATGTAGTACCATTATATATAATGGGGTACACAGAATTTCCGTTAGCGTCCTTCATTTCTTGAACAACTCTGGAATACCTGATTTTAATTTCTTTACTCAGTACTGCCTTAATTTCAGTACTTAATGAAGCACCAAAAGCAGCAACTCCAACACAGAACATACAAACACTAGCTAAAATTGTAATCCTTATTTTTTTCATCAAATACACTCCTTTATTAATTATTCATTATACCAATTATTATATAATTTGATTTTTTATGTCAATTAAAGAAAACATGTAAATACTTATGAATACATAGTATTCTCTAAGTAAATTCTATTATCAAAATAATGAGTTTTGAAAAAAACGTTTGGATATTGAATATTATGTCTACAAGTTCTAACATTCAATATTCCTGATCATCGATAAGCCAAGGTGAGTTTTCGAGTTCCACATCAATATTTTTGCCTTCCAAAACTTCACGAAGCCTTTGAATGTCTTTACCCAATAAATTAAGGTCTCCATACCTTTCTTCAAAATCACTCCGCAAAAAAGTAAATTTAGAGTCATATTTGGATTCATCAAGTTTTCCATCGGACGGTGAATTGCGAAATGCAAATGTCACATTATCTACATTGTCAATCATACAAAATAAAACCAGTGCATTTTTCTCAACATTGGAATAGCTTCCTTCATCTTTTTTAATAAGCGGCCATTCACTGACATATGTACCATCGTATTTCGGCTCATAAAAAGCAGTGAGTCCATATGGCTTTTTTTCAGTTTCCAAAGAAATATAATGTTGCTTAAAACTCTTTTCAGGAGGAGGCAAACTTTGTACCAAATCCCAGACCTTCGGTGCATCTCCTACGTATGGAGTTCTGAGCTGTGAAATAAAATTCAGATCATAAACAACCATATCAACTCGTACAACAAAGGAATATGTCACCTGTCCTTTATTATCAAAGTCCAGTACAACCTCATAAATATACTCACCGCTATCAGCCGGTGCTTGACAATATAATCCCCCATTCATTATACTTGGGTCTGGAGCTTCAAACTGTACTTTCTTACCATCCTTGAAAACATTAAGACTTTTTAATGAAAAATCATACTTCCTGTCCGTTTCAAACTTTTGCGTGCTTATTGATAAATGCTGCCTTGAACTTACATTAACTACATTTTCCGGTTTGTATTTCATTTTAATAGGACTTATTGAGTCTGCAATTACCGAATTCCATGAATAAGTTCCGATATCTGCTGTCCTTGTTTCTTCATATTCAGCACTTATATATATATTGGGAGGAGTGGCCCCTTTTCCGATTCCCGCTCCCAAATACAATGCACCTGCTACAACAGATATAAATAAAGTTACCGATAGAATTATTATTGCTTTCGACCTTTTTCCATGATTCATGATGGCGGTAAGTCTATCCTTAAGGCTTCTTTTATCTTCATACATAGTCGCCTGTAATGCTCCTAAATGATAGCTATCGCAAGATGCAATATCAATAAGGGTATCCCCATAGTCTTGTTTTTCTTTTGCACTTAAATCTTTTATAACAGCTTCATCACAAGCCAATTCGCAAACATGGTTTATTTCCCTTCCTACAAGATATATGAGCGGATTAAACCAGTGAATGGATTGTGTTATCATTGTCAGCCACTTTATTGCTATATCAAACCGCTTCATATGATTAATCTCATGAAGGAAAATATATTTTAGCTGCCTTTTGGAAAATTCTTTGTCGGGAATGATAACCATAGGTCTTACAATGTCAATCAACATTGGTGTTTCAATATTAGGGTTGCGAAAGAGTTTCAATTTGTGTCCTATATTAAGCAAGCTGTTTAATAATTGATTTTGGTCATCCGCTGCAGGCTTATTTGCCATTTTAATCTTATTTATAAATCTCAAGTATCCAATGAGATTTAAAATAAAAAAGGTTAAAGCTCCAAAAATCCAAACATACATAGCATATCTGTCAAACAAATACTTCAAGTATCTAGTTAAATATTCCCATCTACTTGTTTTGGTATGAGCCATATTCCCATAAAATCTTGATAAAACGGTCCCAGAAGATGAATCATATTGATTGGACCATTCCGATAAATATTCTGTATTTTTTAAATTGTTTGAATCTTTTGAATAGTCATGATTGGATGAATCTAGATTCTTGTCTATTTGGTCAGCATTTTGAATTTCAATATGTTTAGAGCTGACATAAGAGCTTATTTTGTCACTTCCATAGAACAATTCATTAATAATGCTGCTTTCAAAAGACAAGGGTATCAAGAATCTAAGAATTACTACTATCCAAAGCATGTGTTGCATGGATTTTGATACTTTATTCTTTATTAGCGGCTTAAGAATAAGAACTAGCAGGGCAAGAATGCTGCCGGACAATGAAAGGGACAACACAAGCTTAATGATATCATTCATCCCTGTCACCTACCTTGAACATATTGCGAAGTTCTTCAATGTCCGACTTATCAAGTTTCTTGCTTCCTAATAAAGATGCTACAAGCTTTTTTGCACTGCCGGCAAACAAGCGGTCAATCAAGGTCTGTGTATGGAATTCATTATACTCAGCTTCAGTAACAAGCGGCTTATAGTAGAACACATCTCTTTTTGATCCTAGAACAACGCCCTTTTCACATAACCTGCGAAGCAATGTCTTAATTGTGGATGTATCCCAATTGCTTTTTGCTTCAAGTACTTTTCTTATTTCTGCCATAGGGAGCTCGCATTCTGCTTCCCATAGTACTTTCATTATTTCCGCTTCAGAGTCTGATATTTTTGATGCTAATGGATTCATATTATCGCCTCCTTAGAGGTTACAATTGTAACCTAATATCAGTTTACATCTGTAACCTCCATATGTCAAGAGGCAAACTAGAATCCGTATATCAATACCCTATACTTTTCAAAGCTTCATCAATTTTTTTCAATGCTTCATCAAGTTCAAGATGGTCCGGTTTTAATTTTTCCGCTTCGCTAATCTCGTTTCTGGAATCTTTATACATACCTAAATATAAGTAAACCACACCGGAAAGATAATGTCCTTCCCTCGGAGCGATTTCAGTCAATTTCTTGGAATTTTTCACGGCTTCATCAAGTTTACCCGTATATATCTGTCCCCATACCAAACCCCAGTATGCACGCACATTATTGTAATCCCTTTTAGGCTCTAATTCCAAAATATCTTGAGCTTCCTCAATAACCTCAGTCCATTGCTCTTTTTCAATAAGCTTCTGCATTTCACTCACTTTTAATGTTATTTTGCTTTCCTGATTGCCAAAGCCATATAAAAGGCTTGATACAACAACTGCTACAGTCACTGCAATATAAACAAACCTATTTAAGTACCACTTTGTTCTATCTGAAGTTGAAACCGCACCTGTAGCCAAAAAACCTCCAATGAGACCACCGATATGAGCAGAATTATCAATTCCCGATCTTGAAAAACCGTATACAAGGTTGATAAATATCATGACCAGTACATTAGCACCAAAATAAGCCCTAAAAAGAGCAGGCTTTTGCAACCCGAAATAAAGCAATGCCCCAAGCAGTCCGAATATTGCACCTGACGCTCCGGCTCCTAAACCGGCTGAAAACAGAAAACTTGCAATATTACCCATAATACCTGCTATAAGGTAAACTACCAAAAATTTTGCATGGCCAAATACCCTTTCCACAATGCTTAAGGCATACAATGAGTAGCAATTAAGTGCAATGTGAGCTATATCAAAATGCAAGAATACAGGTGCAATAAATCGCCAATATTCACCAGATAGTATTTGACCGGTATCTTTAGCACCAAATTGAAACATTACTTCATTATACGCTATACCCGATTTCTTTGAATATAAATTCAAAGCTATCCATATTATTGCGTTCAAAGCTATTAGTGCATAAGCTACAGTTGGTGACTTTGCTTCAAGCTTTATCTGAAGCTCGTCCCTCTTTTGAGTAACTACTTCCTCAATATCAAAGTCCTCGATTTGTCTATACAACCCTTGCTTCAATATAGCTTTTATATTCTTGGTTATTCCATCATCAGTCAAAGGCAATTTAAAATGCCTTTCAACCGACTTGCTTTCTAAGTTTACACTTATGCATTTGATGTATTTCCTGTCTTTCGACTTTTGATATTGTGCAGCTTTAATTATGTTCAGCTTATCCTTCTCGGGATATGAGCTAAAAATGAATACTTCATAAATGTATTGAGCAACTCCTTCTTGTATCTGGTATATAATATTTTGATTTCCTTTAAGCCTATTTTCAATTTCCTCACTTGTTAAACTATCTCCATCCAATAATTCAACAATTATCAATGCACCATATGAATTCTTTGTCAGAATATTTATTCTATCATATATCCTGTATTTACCGTCCGCATCCTGCATAGGCATGAAATCACGGTTTTTAATCAATGTCCGCAATAACGAATATGTAAATTCCCTTTTCATCATCCACCTCTAATATATATTAATTGCCTCAAATATATAATACTATTCACTTCAATACACTATCATTAATTATAGCACTTATTATAACACTGATTTGGATTAAATGCAGACAATTTTGACATGTATGGCAAACGCCCGTTATTAATTTACCCAAACAGTAGTGCCCTTCGGAATATAATTATAAATCCATTTACTGTCCTCAAGGGACATCCTTACACAACCTGAAGATGCTCTTACTCCCAATGTAGGATCTTTTATTTTGCCATATGCATCTAATGCGATTGAATGAAAGAGGTAATCACCGCAAAATTCAACCCAGTACTTTGCACCACTCTTATATCTGGAATTATAAAACCAGTCACCTCTTCGAGATACGGTAAATGTTCCTCGAATGGTTGGCGATTCATTTTTCCCAGTTGAGCATTGAATAGTTTTATTATGCTTCCAATTTCCCTTAGATCCTGTAAACACATAAGTCAACTGCCTGTCAATATCCACCCAAACCAAATACGCAGAACCGCTCGTAAATCCTTTATAGTTAACGAAGCCCTCAAGCTGCTCTTTTGTCATTTTATTTACATTTGTAGGAGGATCAGGCGGTATTGAAAGAACATTTCTTTGAACCCATCCTTTAACATTACTGTACGATATATAAAACCATTCGGTAAACATACCGTATATAATCTCTACTTTGGTTCCTTTTTTCACTGTGCCAATAACACCGGATGAAGTATGGTATGATGAAAATAATTTTGCATTTTCTGTGATTTCTGCTATAACTGCAGATGGCTTAACCAAAGTATCATATAATTTTTGTGTTTGGATTTCCTGTATTTGCTCTTTTATTAATTTTTCCTGCTTGGCTATCTCTTGCGTACAGTTTCTCTTATAGGCTTCAGGATTTTCCATGTAATCAATAGCCCTAACTATGACTGCACTGACCTCAGCCCTGGTAACGCTGGAATGAGGATTGAAGTATCTCTTTCCGTTTTTAATGCTTCCCATAATCAAGCACTCGTGAAAAGCTGTACTTGCCACCTTGCTTGAAATGTCATCAAACGGGCTTTCCCCGTCAATATACCGAACATTGAGCATTGACAATATCATAGTTGCCATTTCAATCCTGGTAATAAAACTATCAGGCTCGAACCTGTCATTATATGTATTATAGGAAATGATTCCATTTGCTATTGCAGTTGACACATAGTTACTGGACCAATGGTCCTTAGTGTCGGAAAAGCTATATCCTCTTTCAATAGGTACTCTGAATGCATCCAGCAAAATTTTAACAAACTCTGCCTTTGTAGTATAATTGTGGGGCTTAAAAGTGTTATCCGGAAACCCTGAAATTGCATTTAATGAATTTAACCTTAAAACCGAAGAGTAAAACCAATCATTCGTATATAAATCTTTAAATCCTTTATTTATATCGGCTGTAACTTTTCCAGGCATACCTAAAGCAGGAATAATCAATGCCATAGCCATGACTGTTTTTAATCTTTCTTTCCTCATTTCAAATTTCTCCCCTAATCTATCTTATACGCATTAAATAAGGCATGTCTAAATAAATCAATACAGCATTTAATATGATACCATGCATAAATTCATTAGTCAAAACAATGATAATTTCCCAAAAAAATAATAGTCAGGGCCGATTTTAATACATCCCTGACTATTATTAATTCATAACAGATTTCAGATAAGACCTTTATCACGAGCTTGCTTCAACCATGTGGGATACTCAGCCATCAGCAAATCATACAACTCCTCGTCAGAAATACTTGAAGGATCCTCTACGCTAAAGAAATTCGCATTATCAATCAGTCTTCCCTGAAGATTGTCCAGCTCCTCTAGAAACCTGAAATCACTTGCTCCAATGCTTTTAAAGAATCCCCCTCTGCCTTTCTTTTTTACATCTTTGGAGGATCTTCCAATTGCCATAAATTGCCAGAATATTGCCTGATATGAAGAGTCCTGCAAATTAGCACGAGTCGCATTTTCATCAAATGTAGAACCATCAGTAACAAACATTACATACACAGGACACTCTGCCTTTATTATTTTTCTATTAATACTGTTTGGAAAATAAAACTTTCTGATAATATTCATTGCTTTACCGTAATAAGTTCCTCCTTCAAGAGGATACTTTTGTATGAGGGATCTTATATAACCGTTAAAGTTATCGATGCTAAGTGCTCCCGCTTCATGTGCTTTAGCACCGAACAGGAAAATATCTATGGATCCGTCATCATCAAATTTGCAGCCTAATGCCAGAATCCTTTCAGCAAATTCCTGAATTTTGCCGGATTTATAAAGAGAGCTCATTGAACCCGAAATATCGAGGCAAAGTGCAACCTTTGCTGTATGGTTTTCCAGACCTGCTTTTTTTAAAGAAATTGTTGCTTTTTTCGCCAGAGAAAGTATTTTCGGTGCCTTCTCTTCCATTTTCTTCTCAAGCAGTATTCTCTTTTGAAGATTAACTGCTTGTCCGGAAGACTCTAAGCCTTGTTGTTCCAAAACAGTGTTCTGTGTCATTTGCTGTTGTGACGGTTGCTTCTCTGTATCCTGCTGTATATTCTGTGGTGTGTTCTGTGGCGTATTCTGCACTGTATCCCTTACTGTTTCCTGTAACGGCTTTTCTGCCGGCTGCTCATCTGCTTCTACTCCTCCGAAATGCTTCAACAGAGCACTTAATCCCCCATCGAAGCCATTGCCAACCACTCCGATTCTCCATACATCCTTGAAGTATATTTCAGAAATTATTACAGCCCTCTCATTCTTGAAGTCCTTATTGTTAAATTGATAGTTGACCATTTTTTGTCCGTTAACATTAATATAAAATTCCCCCGATATAATATCCGACATTTTCTGTTCACCATCAATTGTGGCGGTGAAAACAAGGTTCTTTATTGTAGAAGGCAGCATTTTTAGGTTTAATTTAAAGGTTCCCTTGTTTTGATTGTTTTCTGTCATTTCAATACTTTTCTCAGGCGAACTCATCTGGTTGTAAAATATCATATATCTGTCGTCCGAAAGCTGCTTTTTTTCATCCAGACCAAAACAGGTAATATCTATTGTCATGGATGCATTTATATATACTCCTACTTCAAATACCTCTGAGCCTACAATATCTTGAATTTTAGCCTTTTGTCCCTTAATAAAATTATGCATATATTATCCTCCATTGATTTATTGTCATTATATATATTTCCCAATCAAGCTATAACTTCCTATATTACTTTCTTTATTATTTTAGACTATTTGTTCTTGGTCTTCATGTCAAGTACTATTATACGACAACAGTAGAAAAAAGTTATTATAGTCTTGAGTCATATGAAATGGTTGAAGGAATGGGATGTAGACCTAGCGATATAAGTAAGCGTGTTACTGTTGAACAAGTTAGGTCAGAATTGGAAAAATCTGCAATCGGAAGAGAAACCTTAGATTATATTGATAAACAAGATGTAAAAATATTATTATCATATGAACCACAACAATTTGTTGTTAATGGTCGTGTTTATAAAGTGATCGGGGAAAATAATTCTAATACAAAATTAATTAAATGCTATTTGACTAATACTGTAACACCAGAAAGAAGTTCCGCAACAATCGTACATGAAGTAACACATAGAATGTTTAGAGACAAGGGAATACCTTATACTAAACAAGAAGAACTTTTGTGTAGATTAAGACAAGAATTACATTTAAGTAGAGGAAAACCAGTACCTTTAAGTATTATGAGAAAGCATTATAAAATAGTATATAGTGCACCAACTTATAAAAATTTACCTGATAGAATTCCAAACCGAAAGGGGAAATAATTATGACGAAAAATATAGATGAAATGACAGAGGAAGAACTTATTGCTTTTTCTGAAGAACAATCTCAAATAACTAACAGAGTGGCACAAGGAGAAAAAGTACCTTGTCCAGTATGTGGAGAATTGTTGTTTATTATTTCACCATGGGGAAGTTCAGAATGGGCAACCGAAGAAAATTAAAAGACTCATTTACCTGGAGTATATTGTTCTAAGGATGATGAGCATTTTTCAGTACAATTGACTTTTGATGATATGTTTGTAGATGAGTAAAATAAAAAGAGCATGTTACGTCTTGAACTGTACTTCTGTTTAAATTCTCCTGGAAATATTTTTTAATGGGAGTATAGATAATTTTGTGTATTTGGATTTTATGCAAATCTTTCTTTAACAAGAACTTTTAATTCTTCTTCTAGGAAAAGTTGTATAATGTTATTTATAAGAGGATCTCCTTCGATGTTTATTTTCTAAGCGAAAATATTTTATCAAAAAGGTTGACCTCTTATCTTATTTTTTTCTACAGTAATTTTACACTAATAATACTTTTATTATCTGATACAATAATGCAAAATCATATCTGAATTATATTTTCGGAAGCCAAGCAACCAATGAGGTATTGGAGTTTATTTCAAAAAATAATATAAATTTTATCCCCAATTTACCGAATAAATATATATAAATCTATGTAAATTAGGGAAGGTGCTTGGTTATGGAAAAATCACATAGCATCAAGATGAATAATAGAGTAAAAATTATATTTATTTGCCTAACAATATCCATAGCTGCTACTTTGCTCTTTTTATTATCATCTGTTTTTTGGATAGATAATAAAAGCACATATACGTCTGTCCATATTATTTCTTGTCTGGTGGCTTTAGCTTTAATAGGATATCTGGTATTTTTTATGATAAAATATTATAAAGGTATTAATTTAATAAATTATAATGCACACTTGATGGCTAAGGGAAATCTTAACATCAGTGACATTTTATACAGCAAGGCTAAGGGGCTTGAAACACTCTGCATAGCCTTCAACGATATGAAGTCCAATCTTTTAAGCTTCACCGAACTAACCAAAACCAACATTGTGGTAATTTCAGACGCAATAGACAAAGTGTCAAAAAGTGTTGACAACAGCTATAAAGGCAATGAGCAAATTGCAGCAAGCATGAGCAATGTGGCAGATAAGGCCCATGAACAGCTGAGAATCGTAAAAGATACCTTAGAAAGTATTAATAATGTCAATGAAAGAGTAATTTCCATTGAATCCAGTTTGGCAAACATAGAAAGCCTTGTAAACTGCATGGTGGACTCCACCAATACAGGAAGTCAAAACTTAGATGACTATTATAGGCAAATGAATGTTATTGCAGATAATTTAGCCAGCACATCAGGCTTTATTGAAAATCTAAATGCTGAATTAAAAGAAATACACCAACTGGGAGAATTAATAATAAACATAACAGATCAGTTGAAAATGCTTGCGTTTAATGCCTCCATCGAATCAGCAAGAGCAGGAGCAAGCGGCAGAGGGTTTTCAATTGTAGCTGCCCAAATGAATAATCTATCCGATCATACAAGACAAAGCATTACAAAAATAAAAACATTATTGAACAATGTTTCCAATAGCAGTAACAATGTCAGAAGCAGCATTGCGGAATGTATTGAAAGCTATGATGTAAGCAGAGAATTGTTTTCAGTTATCAAGGAATCCTTTTATACAATAAAGGAAAATGCAGATATATTAAGTGCCGACACAAAAAAGGTATACTCCGAAGCAAGTGTTATATCTGTCAGCACCCATGAAGCTGAAGAAAAGGGTAAGCATCTGCTCGATACATCCAACAGGATTTCTTCAGAAACCCAGGAAGTTGCAGCCGTTACCCAGCAAGAGCTTGTAAATGCAGAAACAATTAGCAACAATATCTCCTCATTGAGGAATATGCTAAATGGAATTGAGAAGCTGGTTAAACGGTTTAAAACTTCCGTAACCCCAGTCGATACTGTAAGCACAAAAAAACTTAAAATTGTGTTTTTAAGCCCATTGGATCATGAATTCTGGGTCGGCGTAAGACAAGGCGTATTGTATGCCCAAAAGGAATTGTCCATGAAAAACGCAGAAATTGAATATTTCGGCTTTACCCAAAATACAGGTCAGAGTATATCAGATACATTTGCTGAATACATAGAAAAGGGCTGCGATGGAATCATTTGCCCCGGCTTTACACTGGAACTTGCTTCTCTAATAGATAAAGCATCGCAAAAAAATATACCGGTAATGGTATTTAATTGCGATTTACCTGTACCTTCGAAAAAATTGGCTTACTTTGGACCAAACATTGCTGAAGCAGGAACATTAGCTGCCAATTTAATGATTAAGGCCTTAAACGGCAGAGGAAATGTGGCACTATTCCGGGGCGACCTATCAATATCAGTTCATAAAATACGAACAGAAAAAATAAAAGAACGCTTAAACAAATGCAAAAAAATTAAAATCGTTGAAGAAACGGAAGCTTCCGACAATATTGATATACTTTACAATGCAGTTAAAGACTATTTAAGCAAAAATTCAAATGTTGATGGAATATTAACAACCGGAGGAGGAGTAATCGGTGCGGCAAAAGCTATTAAAGATCTAAATTTGGTTGGAAAAACTAAAATTGTATGCTTTGATTTTGACAAAGAAATTTTTAAATTAATAAAAGAAGGAATAATACACGCTGCTATTGGGCAAGACCCATTCGGTCAGGGACATGATCCTATAATTTATCTTTACAACTATCTTGCCGCAAATGTAAAGCCTGAAAGTGAAGTAATATGGACAAGAACAGATGTAGTCGACAAACATAATGTTGATGATCTTATTTAATTAAATAAGAGTATAATGAAGTATAAAGCTTGAAGTTATAAAAATTTGGGGACTTTACCCTTAGAAGATTCTGCTTCTTAGAATAAAGTCCCATTATATTAGTAAACAGATAATTCAATCATTCTTCAATAGGTATAATTAAACTTGACAGCAATTTTAATTACATCACTGAAATTTATTACATTGTCTTTATTGATATCGCACTTTTCCTGATACTTGCTGTCACCAATTGTTGCATTAAAGCATTTAGCCAAAAGAATTACATCTGCCATGTTTACCACTCTGTCTCCGTTAACATCTTCAGCTATTATATCGGATGTCGGTTTTGTTGGAGTGGGTGTGCTTGAAGCAGGTCCTTTTGTAGGTGTAGGCGAAGGCTTAATTCCTCCCGGCTCTTCACCCCAAAGAAGCTTGCCGTCATCATATACCGGTATATATGGTGTCATCCCCTTGAATGATGATGCATCATAATCCGGTGGTCCGGTCAATGTCTGGTATGACCAGTCATTTTCGTTTGAACCTATATTCATATCCTTATATTTGATTGTTACAGTAGCATCTTTCTCGCACATTTCCCATTCTGCAGGCATTATCTTTGTTCCTGAAAAATCAACGGTAAAATAATATATATTGTCCTTATAATGCTGAAGACCAATGAGTTTTGCTCCCTGGTGATCTCCAAGAGTTAACTGTACATCGTCTAAACCTTTTCCTGCTTCAAATAATTCCGAAAGATCCATAAAATACCTAACAGAAAGCTTATCCTTTACTGTCGGTGGCCAGGCCGAACGGTTATTAACCTGAAACATAATATTTGTTGTTCCGAATCCTTCATAAATTATCCAGCCTCGGCAAAAATATTCAGTCAGATTATCTTCTTTTGCTCTGAAGTCTTCAGGCTGTGGCCAATTTTCAAGTGGATCTCCTCCATACATATCGTACATTTTTGCCAGAGCACCTACAAATCCTGCATTATAGTCAATAGCAACTTCATTCAACCTGTAATCGGTTATATCATCCTTCCAACCGTCATCTGCATTTGGGCCTCCTACCAGTGCACCATAAAGTATATGGCGATGGAAGCCGGGTACATCAAGCATACTTGTCCATGAACCATGAGCAGTCCTGTGATGAGGATGTTCCGGTGCGTTTTCGCCAAAACCTACTACATAACTTCCTCCTCGCGGATTATCGCCTAAAGCATAGTTAATCTGGCTTTCTCCAAATTTGCGATATGTTTCTTTTTTAGATGGCGTTCCAACGGTTTCATCGTCAGCCCATACAAAGGCAAGGAATGCTGCTGTAGTAGCATACCTCAAAGACCCCCATGGTGAAAGCCATGCCAAGCCACCCGGTGTATAAGTGAGCCCTCCGTTTGGCATCCACCAGTCCAGATTTTTCTCAACCATGGCAACATACCCTTCATCATGGGTAACCTGTGCGATCTTCAATGCGGCACCATAACTAACATCATCCCAGCAATGGGTATGGCCGCCTCCTAATGATGTAGTGGGAAGGCATTCCTTTGCCTTTTCAAGATATGTAGAATCTCCTGTTTTTATGTGCAGCCATATGGCTCCCCAAGCAAGATCATCCAAATAGCTTCCTGAGGGGTACAATACATTGAGAGGATTTTTACCTCTATATTTATCTCCAAAAGCAAAAATTTCTTTTGCATGTTTTAAGCATTTTTCGGCATATTCAGGATCTGTCGGCTCGAATATAATTGACGCGATAGCCAGAGCACCTGCAGTTATACCTGCTATATCGGACCCGGGTGTTGAGGGATTAAGTACAAATGACTTTCTATCCGTCATAACATCCAATAGCTCATGAGGAATCCAATAACCATGATCGGACTCATTGTACCCGCACATATAATACAACTCTTCAGGCTTTGGATGGGCTTTTATCAAGAAATCCGTTCCCCATTTGATTTCATCCAGAATAACATCCAATTGACCGGATTTTTCAAATGCTTCACGGTATTCATATACATTCCATCCCAACTGACCGGCCGCATAGGATATGGTATGGGTAAATTTAATACCATCACCGGCATCTGCCCAGCCTCCTGTAAGATCAAGTCCTACATCCTGACCGTCTGTCATTGCCGCATCTGCACGATACGGTAAAATGTAATCATCGGGCAAATCGCCAAGACGGTTGGCTTTGTAGAAAAGAAGTGCTTTTTGTAAAGCTTCTCCATAATTGTAAAACGCCCCTCCCGTACGCGGTGAAGAAGCAGCATGAGTTTGGGGAGTAACAACCGTTGAAGGAAGCAGCAGAGAAATCACAAGTATTGTGATAATAGCTCGGGAAAGTCTCATACGCGATACTTTCCGTTTTTGTTTTACCATAATGACGCAATCCTCCTTTAAAATTTATAGTATCTAAATTAAATACGTTATTAATCTTACATTTTGCAGAGCAAAATAACGAATGCTTTACCGGGATTTTGCGATAAATATAATGTAATAATTAATCGTATTTAATATATATAAAATTAAATTTTATATGTTTAAATTTTTATGTATCTAAATTATGATTCCACTGCATAAACTCTTTTTTTACAATAGATGTACCTTGACAA
>DAOOVO010000074.1:0-19777 GCA_035370245.1 Pseudobacteroides sp. | reverse complement strand
ATACTAACTTATTTTGGCCGTTTTGTCTGTCTTAATTTCTGGTATCATTATACTCGCCCTGACTTTTATTTTATATAAACCGGTTAAAAGATTTTTGCAAAAGCGAACCGAAATGATACAAAAAAAGATTGATGATTCAGAAGCAGCCATGCAAAAAGCCAGGGAATTCAAGGCTGAGTATGAGGCAAAGCTAAAGGATATAGACAAGGAGCGGATGGAAATTTTAGAAGCTGCCAGACATAAGGCTTTGGAAGAAGGCAAGAAAATCATTGAGGAGGCTAAAGAGGAGGCAGATGCTATTAAAAAGCGCACATTGGAAAGTGTTACGGCAGAAAAAAAACGCCTCGAAGAAGAATCACGTCTTTATGTAATAGAACTAGCTTCTCTTATGGCCCAAAGATTTATAGCTTTAAACATGGATGAGGAAACTCAAAACAAAATATTTGAGGAATCATTAACCAAGCTGGAGGCCGCAAAATGGCAAAGCTAAGGAACAGTTACTCTGATGTGCTTCTGGAAATATCAGAAAAAAGAGGCACTTTGGAAAAGGACAAGGAGCAAGTGATGGTGGTAAGAGATACCCTGGAAAGTGATGAAGTGCAGTCTTTTCTTGCCAACCCCCATATTCCTGTTCCGGTAAAAGAGGAACTTTTCCAAAATGCTTTTTCTCATGAGCTTGCAGGGCATGTAAAGGGATTTTTGTCTTACATGGTTGGAAAAAAACGAGAAAAATTGATTATACCTGCCTTAACGGAATACATTGATTCCGCAAACAGGCGGTCCGGCAGGATAGAAGCTAAAGTTGTCTCAGCCAGGGCATTGACGAAAGAACAAATAGAATCCATTCGCAGGATATTGGCCAGACAAACAAGTTTGGAAATAATGATTGAAAACAAAGTTGATCCTGATGTTATAGGCGGCTTTTATATACTGATGGATGGGCATATTTTTGATTGTACCGTAAGGACCGAGCTGAACAGGATGAAAGAACGCTTGAAGAGAGGAATGCAATGATTGTTAATATAGATGAAATAAGCAAGTTCATAAAAAGCCAAATTAAAACTTACTCATATGAACCGGATTATTCTGAAGCCGGTACGGTCGTACAGGTGGGGGACGGCATAGCAAGAGTATACGGCTTATACGGCGCCATGAGCGGTGAACTTCTGGAATTTCCCAATGGGACCTACGGGATGGCCCTGAATCTGGACGAAGACAGCATAGGCGTTGTTATCATGGGGTCGGATGCAGGTATCAAGGAAGGGGACCCGGTAAAACTGACGGGGCGAATGGCAGAAGTCCCTGTAGGAGACAGTATGCTGGGACGGGTGGTAAATGCCTTGGGAGAACCCATTGACAACAAGGGTTCCATTATAGCAGATTCTTACCGTAAAATAGAGAATATTGCACCCAGCGTTATGATGCGCCGTGAAGTTAACAGGCCTTTGCAGACCGGTATTAAGGCAATTGATGCCTTGGTTCCCATAGGGAAAGGTCAGAGGGAACTCATCATTGGGGACAGGCAAACCGGAAAAACTGCAATTGCCATTGACACAATTATCAATCAAAAAGGCAAGGACGTTTACTGCGTCTACGTTGCCATCGGGCAAAAGGCATCAACCGTTGCCCGTATAATCAAAGTTTTGAATCTCACTGGGGCCATGGCTTATACTACTGTGGTTTTGGCCACAGCCAGCGATCCCGCCTCCTTGCAGTACATTGCTCCCTATGCCGGCTGCGCCATTGCGGAAGAATGGATGTACAGGGGCAAGGATGTATTGATTGTATATGATGATTTATCCAAGCATGCGGTTGCTTACAGGGCAATAAGCCTGCTTCTCAAGCGCCCGCCGGGAAGAGAAGCCTACCCGGGAGATGTTTTTTACCTGCATTCAAGATTGCTGGAGCGAGCAGCCTGCTTAAGCGATGAATACGGCGGTGGCACATTAACGGCCCTTCCCATTATAGAAACCCAGGAAGGGGACATATCTGCTTATATACCGACCAATGTAATTTCTATCACTGACGGTCAGATTTATTTGGAAGCAGATTTATTCAATGACGGCATACGGCCTGCCATCAATCCCGGTTATTCGGTTTCCCGTGTGGGAGGCTCGGCTCAAATTCCTGCCATGAAAAAGTTGGCGGGACCCCTTAGAATTGAATTTGCCCAGTACAAGGAACTGGCTGCCTTCTCCCAATTTGGTTCAGATTTGAACCAGGATACCATAGACAGATTAAATCATGGGGAGCGAATCATGGAAGTTCTCATACAACCCCAGTATAAACCCATGGCTGTGGAAGACCAGGTCTTGATGCTCTATGCTTTGAACAAGGGGCATTTAAAAGGCATTGAATTGAGCCGCATCCACAATTTCCAAAGAGACTTTATCCATTATGTGGACACTCATGCTGTTCATATCAAGGAGGAAATTGAAAAAACCGGCGACCTTTCTGACGAATTGGCCGAAAAAATAGAAGCTGTCATAGCAGAGGTAAAAGAACAGTACAATTACAGTTAAGGAGGCACCAATATGAGTTCCATGAAAGAAATCAAACAAAGAATAGAAAATGTCCGTTCTGTAGAACAATTAATCAAAGCCATGGATATGATTGCCTCAACCAAGCTGGTTAAAAAAAGGGCACAACTGGAAGGTGTCCGTCCCATCTACCGTGAACTTAGACGGGTGGTAGAAGAAGTCGGCAGTTTGGAGGCTGCCGGGGAGCATCCCTATTATGGGGAGCGGGATGTGAAAAATTCCTTGTATATAGTATTTACAAGCGACAGGGGTTTAGCCGGCAGCTACAACGCAAATATTACGGCTAAAGCTTTGGAGCATATGAATCAAGGGAAAAATGAAAAAATTGTTGTCGTGGGCGCCAAGGGATATGAATTCTTCAAAAAGAAGGGGAAAAATATAGTGGAATCCGTAGTTGACGTGGTTGATTCCCAGGTCTATTACGGAAGCGAAAGTCTTGCCAAATGGCTGATAGACTACTATATGAAAGGCGAAGCCGATGAGGTTTTCATAGCTTATACTCACTTTATAAACGTGCTCAACTATATTCCTGTTGTAGAAAAATTGCTGCCTGCACCTATCAAGGAAGGGAAGGCAGATGAGGATAGAAAATATGAGCCGGACTTATACTCATTTATAGACCATATGATTCCCCTGTATCTGCATATGAAAATATTCAGGGCATATTCGGAATCCCATACCAGCGAACAGGCAGCCCGCATGGTCAATATGGATGCGGCAGGAAAGAATGCTTCTGATTTAATAGAAAAATTAACACATTTATATAACCGAAAACGTCAGACAAATATTACGGAAGAACTCAATGAAATCTTTGGAAGTGTAAATTTTGTGAATAATGGTGGTCTTCATGACAGTTGAAAACAAAGGAAAAATCATACAGATAATTGGATCGGTAATAGATATCAGGTTTGAAGGGGATTTACCATCCTTGTACAATGCAATTAAAGTGCCCTATAAGGGAGAGACCTTGGTTTTAGAGGTTATGCAGCACGTTGGGGACCATACGGTGCGCTGTATTTCCATGCATCCCACGGACGGATTGATACGAGGGATGGAAGCCATAGATACCGGTGCTCCCATAAGAGTACCCGTAGGCAGAGAAGTCTTGGGCCGGATGGTGAATGTATTGGGGGAACCAATCGATAACAAGCCGCCTTTAAAAGCTACGGAATACTGGCCCATTCACAGGGAACCTCCCGGCCTCACTGACCAGGTTGCCCAGCCGGAAATATTGGAAACGGGGATAAAGGCAATCGACCTGCTTTGTCCTTTCTCAAAAGGAGGAAAGATTGGTCTCTTTGGGGGTGCGGGAGTTGGAAAAACCGTGCTTATAATGGAATTGATAAACAGCATCGCCAAGGAACACGGGGGCTATTCGGTCTTCGTAGGTGTAGGGGAACGTACTCGTGAAGGTAATGACCTTTACTATGATATGCTTAATTCAGGTGTTATGGATAAAACAGCCCTGATATTCGGCCAGATGAATGAGCCTCCGGGAGTAAGAATGAGGGTGGGCCTTACCGGCTTGACCATGGCTGAATATTTCAGAGACCGGGACGGACAGGATATTTTGTTATTCATAGATAATATTTTCCGTTTTGTACAGGCAGGTTCGGAAGTATCCGCCTTATTGGGACGTACCCCCAGTGCCGTTGGATATCAGCCGACTTTGGCAACTGAAATCGGTATGCTCCAGGAGAGGATTACATCTACCAAGTCAGGGTCAATAACTTCTGTCCAGGCAATTTACGTGCCTGCGGATGATTTTACGGACCCGGCGACAGCCACAACCTTTGCCCACCTGGATGCGGTAACGGTTCTATCCAGGGGAATTGTTGAGCAAGGAATTTACCCTGCTATAGACCCGCTGAACTCCTCATCCCGTATTTTGGAAGCAAGTATTGTTGGAGCTGAGCACTATCACGTAGCCCGTAACGTTCAGGCCATACTTCAGCGTTACAAAGACCTCCAGGATATTGTTGCCATACTTGGTATTGATGAGCTGTCTGATGAAGATAAGCAGACAGTTAACAGGGCCAGGAAGGTTCAGCGCTTTTTGTCGCAACCTTTCTATGTAGCCGAGAAATTTACATCTATACCGGGGCGTCATGTAACTATTGATGAGACGGTTCGTGGTTTCAGAGAAATTATTGAAGGAGTTCATGATGACATACCGGAAAGTTATTTCCTCAATGTAGGCTCTATCGATGAAGTAGTGGAAAGATTCAAGAAAGCACAGGGGTAAAAAATGTCGGAAAAACTGACTAATCAAAAAAAAGATAAAAAAATCACCATAAATATTACAACCCCTCGGGGACTTAAGTTTGTTGAAAAAGCAGACATGGTTGTCATGCGCTGCATTGACGGGGACCTGGGAGTGCTTTATGGTCATGCTCCCCTTTCTGCCATATTAGGCGATGGAATCCTTAGGATTTTTAATGACGGCTTCGTGAAGAAGCTTGCCTTGTTCGGAGGTGTGGCCGAGATAGGAAAAAACATTGTGAATATTTTCAGCACAATAGCCCAGAAGCCGGAAGAAATAGACTTAGAGCGGGCCGAAGCCGATCGTCAGGAATTGGAGGCATTATTCAGAGATAAGGCTGAAGAACACAAGATTCAATCTTCACTTGTCTTGCTGCACCGCGCCTTGGTTCGAATCGAAGTCAGCATGGATTTGGAAGATGTTAAATATTTTGAAGAAGAAAACGATAAAAGAGAATATTAAAATTCCGGGAATGATTCTATTCATTCCCGGAATTTTTTATTGAGGTTTTTATGATTCTTTATTATTAGCTATTAATAATGTCCCTGTAAGGTTAGGGACTTATTGTATATAAGTATAATTAATTTTTGATTGGTCAGCTTATTGTAAAATCGGTTCTTCCCACCATCCGAATGAAATGTCGCCTGAACCGTACAAAGTCGGTCTTTCGGGATTTGATAGAAGGATTAAAAAGGAACCTCCGGGAGCAAAAATAAATTTTCCTTCTTCCTCTGAATTTATAGTAGTACCTGCAAGACCGTACCTGCCGTAAGCTTTGATTCCTCCTCTTGGCAAACCGCTGACCATAATAGCATACTGAAGCTGGACTTGGGATTTGGGCTGGGGAACAATCGCCAGATTAGAAGGAGTAACGGATTGAGAAACTTGTATGAATCCGGGCGGTGTGGTGTTAAACCATATTTGCACGCTGTAGGGGGTAGAATAAATATCACTCACAGTCCATGCATTGACAAATAAGTTAACACCGGAATTCGGGGGATTATAGAGCCTTGCCCATGCGTGGGTAGCATTGCCGAATTCCAGGCCCGGTGCCGTACCGACAAAATACTTTCCTTCGATGGATTTCATTAAGCTTATGGGTATGTTTACACTGTAATCCGGTCTCGCTTGTTGTGGAATTTGGCTGAAAAATATATTGTTATAATTCATTGGATATTCAACCTTTCATATATGGTAATTCATTATATGATGCCTGTATTTGAAGGGTGTATTCAGCAAAAGAAACATTTATTAAAATAAACATTGACAAATGCCTGGAAGGATATTATCGTGGTTATACCATTTATTGGAATAAGGTATATTGGTATATAAGATACGGATTACGAGGTGGCTTAAAGTTTAAAGATGAAAAATATTATGATTATCGTTATTTCAAGGAGAAGGGATGGTTTGAATCGGACTATTACTATGAAACATCCCTGGGACCGATAAAAAAGCTTTCAGGCTATATGTTCGACTTTTTAGGTCAAAAAATAGGCAAAAGCGTATGAATGGTGGACACCTCAAGTGTCCCTTTTTTTGATCTATTTATGCGGAACAATCATATATTAATATCGTCCATTAATATGAATGCAATCATTGAAACAAAAGATTTGGTTTTTACACTTATGCACTCATTGTATCTGTGTAAAACAAATAGACTGTATATATGAGCATGAGAGTAAAATCTCAAATGAGAATGTCCTCTATGATATATATTGATAATTAACAGTGGAGGTGTGAAATATGGCTTTGGATTTTCAAGTCAATTTACTGCCTGAAGAAGCTGAAAAAATAATTACTCATGAAATTGAAGAAAAAAGTATTACCGGAATGCTTATTGATAAATATGTGGTGAATGGTGATAATGGGAAAGTATGCATGGTTTCTGTATATGAAAAACATTATATGAGAGCCGATACAAGACTTACACTTACTGTAGTAATTGATAATATGGAAGGTGTAACCAGAGTACATTGCATAGCAGGCGGTGGCGGGGAAGCATTTTTCCGATTTGATTTTGGCGCATCAGAAAGTTTTGAATACAGTGTCGAAAAAATATTATCGCAATATAAAATTTAATTATGTTAAAAAAAATAAAGATACACCAAATCATTTTCAGGGACGGTTCTTTTTGTTCAAGTATTCTTTTTAAGAAAGCCTTTACAAATTCTCTGTCTGGGTTTAAAGATGCTGCCTCAACAAGGTAACAATTCTATTATAATATAGTCCATTTATGTGTTATAATTAATGCAATCAAGGAAGCAAAGACTGGGGGTATTTGCCCCAATGCATTCATTGTATCGGTGTGAAGCAAGCCGATTTAGGCAACAAAAAGAACCGTCTCCAAAGACAAAAAGAGGTAATTATGATAGAAATAGGCGTAAGTAATTTGACTAAAGCGTACGGAGCAGATGTAATATTTGAAAATGTAACCTTTGATGTTAAAACAAAAGATAGAATAGGATTATTGGGAAGAAACGGAACCGGCAAAACAACCTTGATGAAAATTATGGCCGGATTAGAAGATTATCAGGCAGGCCAGGTAAGTAAACGAAAAGGCCTGACTATCGGATACCTGGAGCAAATACCAAACTACGAGGATGACAATACGGTTCTTGATGTATTAAATGAAGCATTCAGGGGATTAAATGAATTAAAGCTGCAAATGGAGGAGATAGAAAAGTCCTTTGACAGCTTAGAAGGAGACGAACTGAAAGCTGCCGTCAGTAAATACAGCTCTATTCATGATATATATGAATTATCAGGCGGTTATGATACAAATGAAAAGTTGAATCGAATTCTCTTCGGCCTTGAAATATCGGAAGATATGCAAAAAAGGCTCTTTAATCAGCTTTGCGGCGGTGAAAAAACCAGGGTTATTTTAGGAAAAATTTTGCTGGAGGAGCCGGAACTTCTGCTTCTTGACGAGCCCTCAAACCATTTGGATATAAAATCCATAGAATGGCTGGAGGAATACTTGAACTCCTACGATGGGACCATGGTTATAGTCTCCCATGACAGGTATTTTTTGGACAGGGTTGTTAATAAAATAATTGAATTGGATTCTGACGGCGTAGAGATATATATAGGCAATTATTCAAAATATGTTGCCGAAAAGGAATTAAGATTTATTTTGGCTATGAAGGAATACGAAAACCAGCAGAAAAAGATTAAAAGGATGGAGGAACAAATCCGAAGATACCGCATTTGGGGGGAAATGCGGGACAGTGACAAAATGTACAAAAGAGCCAAGGAATTGGAGAAAAGGCTCGAGAAAATCGACAGGTTAAAGAAACCTGTGGTTGATAAAAAATCAGCTGATTTTCGTTTAAATGGAGTTGAAAGGACCGGGAAGGAAGTTATAAGGGTCAGCGGTATAAAGAAGTCCTTTGACTCAAAAGAACAGTTCAAGGATGTCAGCTTCACCTTGTTTTATAAGGACAGCATGTGCATCCTGGGTGAAAACGGAACAGGAAAATCAACAATATTAAAGATCATCCTGAATGAAATAAGCCCGGATGAGGGAGAAGTCAAAATTGGTTCTAAAGTAAAAATAGGATATCTTCCCCAGGAAGTGAGTTTTGACAAGGAAGATATTTCAATTCTTGATTATTTTTCTTATCATTACGGAATATCCCTTGGAGAAGCACGAAAAGAATTAGCTAAAATCTTATTCACCGGTGATGATGTATACAGGCATATTAACACCTTATCCGGTGGAGAGAAGTCAAGACTCAAGATTGGCATGCTGATTTATGAAAAAGTCAACACCTTGATTCTTGATGAGCCGACAAATCATCTGGACATTGAATCAAGGGAGGTCTTGGAAGAAAGCCTGATAAACTATGAGGGAACCCTGCTTTTTGTATCCCATGACAGATATTTTGTAGATAAAATTGCAACCTGCATAGGAGTAATAGAAAACAACAAATTTAAAATGTATGATTTTGACTATGAAGGTTATAAGCAGGAAAAACAAAGATTAAATGAAGTCTTGGCAGTAAACCAGGATTACAAAAAAGAAAAACCTGTTTCTCAAAACAGGGAAGCATTTCTGAAAGAAAAAGAATTGCAAAGAGCAAAAGAAAAACATAAAAGGGATATAGGAAAATTAGAAGACAAAATCCTACAAACCGAGAATAAAATAATCGAGCTTGAAAAGCTCTTGAATACAAGCTCGGATAAATGGGATTTAGACGATTATAATAATAAATATAATGAATATATGCGTTTGAAGGAAAGTATTGAGGATATGTATACAGAATTGGAGAAGTTGCATGAAGAAGAACCTATTTGATGAGGTGCTTTCATGAAGGTTGCGGTAATAGGCTACAGCGGTTCAGGCAAGTCCACCCTGGCAGCCAAGTTAGGGGAGATATATAATTGTCCGGTTTTATACCTGGACAGGATACATTTTAAAGAAAACTGGACAGAACGGGATGATGAAACTGCTAAGGCCATGTTGAAGGAGTTTATGGACAAGAATGGCAGCTGGGTCATTGACGGCAATTATAATAGTCTTCTTAGGGGCCGAAGGCTGGAAGAAGCAGATATGATAGTTTTTATGAACTTTTCAAGGCTGACTTGTTTAAGGCAGGCAATAAAAAGATACAAAACCTATAAAGGTAAAACCCGGGAAAGCATGGCTGATAATTGCTCCGAAAAAATGGATATGGAGTTTATCAAGTGGATTTTATTGGATGGAAGATCAAGAGAAAAGAAAGTAGAGTATGCTGAAACAATCCGTAAATACAAACAAAAAATTGTGATATTAAGAAACAAGAAAGAAATTGCTTCCTTTTTAGAAACACTAACGCAAAATAAATGAAGTATAAATATGTGTCCGGGAACAATACCAATAGAATCAGCGTCTTAATGTAACAAGATTTGCCAAATACAACCTATAACTCTTTAAGAGAAATACCCATAGCTTATTATATTTTAGCTTTATTAATTGAAGATATAGGTTTTATTGTTTTTTCGTTATCAGGATATAAGGGTAAAGTAAATGTAAGGGGGGATATATAATGAAAAAAACCATATTATTGGTAGTTGTGATTTTAACATTGACAATTTTTATAGTTGGTTGTTGGGCAGTAAAAGAGCCGATAAATACGCCAACTTCAGCTAAAAATGAGCCGCCTGACATATCAGTATTTATTAACAACAGAGAGATAAAATACGTCTGTGCAAAGAATAAATGGGACGGTACTGCTTTTGACAGAGAGGATACTTTTGTTAACATATTGAAAGAGCAAATGGATATTCCGATTATTGTTAACGGCAGTATAGCTGAAATAACATTTAAGGACAATCCTCCCGAAGAGTTTAAAATAATGGATATTTTAATCGATGAGGAAGGCAGGCAGATTTATACGGAAAGAGAAGTAATTAATGTTCCTGTCGAATTAATCAATGGTAAATGCTCTTTTAAAATAGAAAAACATTTCGCATCACTTCTAAGATCTCGTTATGAGCCGGATAAGAAGGATATTAGAGGATTCATAATGATTGCTTCCTGGGGCGAAAACGAATGTGAGTATGCCTTCATAATAAAAACATATGATAAGAACTGAAACTGGTTATAATAGGAGTAGAGGGATCGTGAAGCTTAAGTTATTATCTATATTATTAATTATAAATTTTTTACTCATAGGGTGTAACAAGGAAGATGCTAAATACCCCCTGAAATTTAACGAATTAAGCTACTTAAAAATTGAAAAACTGGATTCAGATAATATTGATAAAATAATAGAAGAAAAGATAATTGATGAAGAGCATAGCGCTTTTATATTTATGGGTTATGAAAACAGTGAGTATGAAGTTGGAATTAATTATAAAGGCCAGGTTTATTACCTGGGTCAAGTTTCAATGGAGAATACCCCGGAGGGTATGATGGGAATAGAGGAAACACAGGTTTTCGGGGAAAAGACTGTAAAGATTTACGGTATATTGGGGGCAAATTATGGTCAGGCATATTATTGGTTTCCCGGGGAGGAATCGGAAGAATCAGTTATACAGGTGGACGGAAATACCAGGGAAATTGACCTGGACGGGGATGATATGAATGAAATTGTTTCAACTTCTGGCACAATTCCTCAAACAAGGATATACATGTTGAAAGAAGGCAAAATATATGCATGTGAAATCAATGAATCAATCGGAGCAAAATCTGTAATATTGAAAGATAAAGACAAAAAGCTCTTTGAGGTGTATTTTGAGCCGGACAAACCGCAAAAATTTATATATTATGAAGATTTTTTCATAAAAAGGTAGACCCAAATTTCCCTTTTTTTTAATGAAAAATTAATAAATCCTTTCTTAAAATTAAGTTAATACTAATCATATATTAGCTGAATCATTGCATGATATATTTAGATTTCAATAACTTATAAAGAAAGGAGCATTTATATGGCTGACATTTTGATATTGACCGCATCTTTTGGAATGGGGCATAAAAGTGTTGCCAATGCCTTAAAAGAACAAATTGAAGCTGAATATAAACATGTGAAGGTGAGTATTGGGGATATATTGGAAATTGTAAATCCAAAAGTTAAAAAAATAAGTTCAAAGATATACTCTGAACTTACGGAAAGCTATCCTTCCATTTATAACAAGCTGTATGACGTAAAGGCAAAAAATAAGAACAACATTATAGATAACATGCTCAGCAGCTTGTATTACAAAAGGTTCTATGAATATATAAAAATTGAAAACCCAAAGGTTATAATCAGTACCTTTCCCTTGTGTTCATGCATCGTTGCCAAGGTAAAGGAAGAATATGAAGATGATGTTATTTTGATTACGGTTATAACCGATGTTGTAGACAGCTGGGAGTGGATTTATGAAGGAACCAATAAGTATTTGGTTCCCACCGAGGAGATAAAAAACAGGTTAATTGCCAAGGAAGTAAATGAGGATATTATCCTTGTAACCGGTATACCTGTTAAAAAAGAATTCTTGGATAAGAATATTAATTTTTCAACTGACCAAAAGAACACAATTCTCATTGTGCTAAGCGGCATTGATAGTGTTTCAAAGGAACTCTTAAAAAAACTTGATGAATACACAGAATACAAAATCAAAATCATTGCGGGAAGAAACGAGAAGCTGTATAGAAAATTATCCGACATGGCGTATTCCAACCTTGAAATTTACGGATTTGTGAATAATTTGAACGAAATGATGGATGAAGCGGTTTATATTGTAACAAAGCCCGGAGGCGTAACGGTATTTGAAGCAATTAATAAGGAAGTGCCCTTGATAGTACTGAATTCAAACATAGGCCAGGAAATCGGGAATATTGAGTTTATCAAGAAAAACAAAATAGGTATCGTGATAAACAACCTTGATACTTTGCCCTATATATTGGATTATAACATCAATAATCCGGGTACTCCCGATAAATACGTAAAAAGTATAAAAAGAATCAAAAAGACTTTAAATTACAGCGGTCTTTCCATTGACTCATTATTCCATGGGGTTATTTAACCCGTCGGGGACAGGAAACCACAGCCGGTATTATAAACCAAGATTGTCTTGACAGTATTAATGCAATTTTTTATAATGTCTATAGTAATCATCAGAAAGGATAAGGTATCTGCGGAATGAAATAATCCACTTAAAAGCAATTATAGAATGAGGAACAAATAGTCTTAATGGTTTATTTGTTGTGCATTTTATTAGCATTACAGGTGGATAGTATTTTAAACTGCAGCTTTACTTTATCAAAATATTGCGCAAAATTACATTGCATTTATTTGGATATTCAGTATTGAAAAGTGAGAATGCTATCCTCCTAAGACAGAAAGGGGAGGATTTTTTATGCTCGTTATTGAATCAGGCAATATTAAAAAATTTTATGGGGACAGATTAGTTTTGGACATAGATAAATTAAACATATATTCTGAAGACAGGATAGGTGTTGTAGGAGTAAACGGGGTCGGAAAAACTACATTGATAAATATTTTAAGCAAGAGGATAGACCCTGATGAAGGATGGGTCAAGCTTAGGGGCAAAACAGAATATATATCACAATTAGATGAACCGGAGGTTTATGAAATCAGCAGTGAGATGGCTTCAAAATTCGGCGTGCATAGATTATGGAATGAAAATATGAGCGGGGGAGAAAAAACAAGGTTTAAAATAGCTAAGGCTTTAGAAAATGAAAGCATCTTGATATTTGCCGATGAGCCCACAAGCAATATGGATATTGAAGGTATTGAGCTGGCTGAAAAAATGCTCACAGAATACAAGGGCGGGTTGATAATTATTTCTCATGACAGAAGTTTTTTGGATAAACTGTGCAATAAAATCATTGAATTAGAAGGGGGAAAAATTAAAATATACGAAGGCAACTACAGTGATTACAGCAGGCAAAAACTTCATGATAAAGAAAGAGCTCAATTTGAATATGAAGAATATATAAAAGAGAAAAAAAGATTAGAAGGTGTAATTGCTGATACCAAGCAAAAGGCAGGAAGTATAAAGAGACCTCCCAACAGAATGGGAAATTCTGAAGCAAGGCTTCATAAAATGGGCGGGCAGAAAGCCAAGGCAAATTTAGACCGTAAAATAAGGAATGTTGAAAAAAGGATTGAACATTTAGAGGTGAAAGAAAAGCCAAAAAAGATATCCAAAATTAACATAGATATAATGCCCTCCGATGACATTTACAGCAAAATAATTATCGAAGGGAAGAAAGTAAACAAGTCCTTCGGGAATAAAATTATATTTAAGGATGCCGAGTTTTCTATATATAATGGTTCGAAGGTCGCCTTGATAGGTCCTAACGGGTGCGGAAAAACCACCCTGATAAAAATGATAATGGATAGGGATAATTCAATCAGGCTGTCCAAGGGGGCAAGGATAGGGTATTTTAGCCAGGATATGAGCATACTGAATAATAATTTAAGCATTATAGACAATGTGATGGAAAGATCTATTTATCCTGAAAACTTTGCAAGGCTTTTGCTTGCCAGACTCCTTTTTAAGGGGGATGAAGTCTACAAGAAGGTTGGAGTACTGAGCGGAGGCGAGCAGATTAAAGTATCTTTTGCAAAAATATTATTGCAGGATATTAATTTATTAATTTTGGACGAACCAACAAATTATTTGGACATTAATTCTTTGGAGGTTATAGAGGATACTCTTAAGGATTATGACAGAACCCTCTTGTTTGTTTCTCATGACCGGAGCTTAATTACAAAAGTAGCCACTCAAATTATGACTGTTGAAAATTATAAAATAAAATGTTTTAACGGCACTTACGCAGAATTTCATGAAAAGCAGAATAAGCAAAAGCAAAATGGAGATATCAGTATGGAGATAATTTTGTTGGAAAACAGGCTTTCCCAAATTCTGGGAAGACTATCCATGCAATTAAAGAAGGAAGAATTGGAGGCTTTGGATAAAGAGTATTTGGAGATATCGGACAAATTAAAGGAACTTCGAGGTATATAATGGAACAATATTGAATTATTTGCGTCTGATTTATATAGCTAAAGGAATTAAAGAGTATATATAAGCCCATGGTATTCTCTTAAGAGGAGATAAATCAGTAACACCCCAAAGAATTTTTGATTTAGATTTGTATAAAGCTGGAATATCCATGGGCTTTTACCATAAATACTAAATGCAAAGCCCCTTATGTATGAAGTAATAGAAAACAAAGCAAATTCTCGTGAATTTGATATTAATATGAAAAAACATTTGAATATACTGACCCGAACAGTGACAACAAATTAAAATATACCATAGAACTATCGAATTGAATATATGAGGCAATGAACTTTTGAGTAAGTATATATAAATCATTATTATTCAGGGTGCAGATGAGTGACTGGTAAATAACACATTCTGAAAATATGGAAGTTTTATCAAGGCGGGTTGTTTAGAGGAGTGTTTTATGAAAAAGAGAAGGATTATTGTTATAATTAGTGTTGCAGCGTTACTACTTGCCTTATGTTACAGTTACTATAAATTTGAGTGTAACGAAATTACAGATACCTATGACTGGATCACTTTAAGAAATATCTATTCTGAGCTTGATGACTTTTTGGATTCATATGAGAAAGAATATCAGAATCGAAGTATATATGAATTTGAAATCAAAAATAATTTACTATTAAAAAAATATTTTAATCAATTGCATACTTATGAATGGTACTTATCCTTATCTCCTCGTCTTAGCTCTTTAAGTTATTATATTGGTAAAATAGCTGATATGAATGATGGAGGCATTAGTAAAAAAGAATTAGTATATGTAACATATGTGCGAGACAACCTTAAAGTGTACATTGATAAAATTAATGATGAGCTTGAAGAAACTTCAATAAGAAGGATGTTTGGAATTTTCCGCAAATCAAATGCAGCGGAATTAGAAGAGATCTTTAATGTAAATATAGATGAACTCAATACAGTTCCGGGAATCTCTATGAGCGAGGTATCATTAGTTGATAATAGATTAGTTTTCTCTTTAATAAATGAAACAGATGAAACCATCTACTATGGAGAATACATCACCCTTGAAAAACAAAAAGATGGGAAGTGGCACGAAATACCTTTATCAAGGAAGGTAGGTTTCGTAGATATACTTAACCATTTATCTCCTCATTCAGAAGATAAAACTTCATATTCAATAGAAGCATGGGAAAACATCTCAACGGGAGAATATCGATTTATTAAGGAATTTTTTCTTGATAAAAAACAAAAGGATCCTAAGTATATTTTTAAGGAATTTGAATTATAGAGGATATATGATTTTTATAAATAATTCTGTGGAGGAGAAGGGTTAATGGTAAAAGGGCATTATTTACACAAAACGTTAATTGCCGCAACTGTATTTATTTTTTTGTTTTCTTTATGCTGTACAGTATATGGAGTGGAATTTAATGATGACATACAAAAAATTACACTTAACTACGATTATTTCGATGGGATCGGAAATGACAAAATACTACGGAGTAAAAGCGACGCCACCTGGTACCTATTAAAATCAGATGGCAGCAAGATTAAATTAAAGGGTAATTATTTGGATTATGCCGGAATTGAAAAAGGTGAATATTATAAATTTGATGAGAGTTATTACAGGTTTGTAGCACCAATTGACAAACAATTAACAAGATTTGCTTTTGTTGATAAGAACGGCATAGAGTGCCGTGTAGAGGGGTATTCATTTGCAGACCCGACAATCAGCAATAAATACTGGTTGTTAATGAATGTTGACAGTAATACGCGTTATACATTTGGCCTGTATGACAGATACAATGATAAAGTAGTTATACCTGTTATTTATGATAATTTATTATATTTAAATGATGATAGGATAGTTGTAAGAAATGGAGAAAGGGAAGGAATAATAGATATTAATCAGAAAATTATACTTCCATTTGACTATAATTTTTTAGAATATATAAATGACAACTTTATAATAGCTTTGGGAAGTGATTTTAAATATGGCTTAATCAATATAAATAATGAGAATTTGCTGCCTTTTGAATATCAAGAAATAAGTAAAGCATCCGAAACAAAAAATTATTGCAGAATAATTAAAGATAATAAGTTCGGTTTAATAAACGGGGATAATTCTGAATTATTAATACCAATAGAATATGACAGTTTATACTATATTGATGAAATGTACATAGGGAATGAACTGATTGTTGCCGAAAAAACTGGAAAAACCGGAATAATTGATATGGACAATAAAGAAGCGGTTCCATTCATATATGACCGCATTGATTTATTAGGTAATTGTTTTGAGGTTTACAAGGACGGATTGGCAGGTTTATTAGACAGCAAGGGAAATGAAATACTGCCTGCGGAAGCTGTAGATATAATGGAAGTTGAGAATGGTTGTATTACGGCCGAAGTTTACATTGATAATGATAGCAAATATGCGGTTTACGATATGAAAGGCAATGAAATAGTACCACCCGTTTATGATTATATAGATTATCATGCGTCTGAAAAATATATGGTTGTAAATAATGAGGGTTATGCAAATTTAGTAGATAAAGCAACAAAAAAACCTGTATTAAAGAAAAGTAATTACACTGATATTTGGTATATAAATGATAAATACTTTGCAGGTGGAAACAACAGCTATTACAGTATTGTTAATTTTTCCGGTCAGGAGCTTACTCCTTCGTATTATTCCACAATATCTCTTGTTAATATCGGAGGTGAGGACCTATTAGCAGGATTGTGGCAAACAAATAGAAGCTTTGACAGAAGGATTGATTATTTTAAACAGACAAAGGGTCCATCAGCTTGGGCTGTGGAAGAGGTCAGCAAAGCCATAGAAAGCAATTTGGTTCCATTTGAATATCAGGCTGCTTATACCTTTAATATTAAAAGGTATGAATTCTGTAGCATAATAGTAGAATTCCTGGAGGAATACTTTGATACTACCAGAGAAGAAATCATTGAGGATAATAATATTGACCTTGTAAACCTGACTCAGACCTTTGTTGATGGAATCAATGAAGATGTTGCAATTTGCCTGAACTTAGGAATCGTTAAGGGAAGAGGCAACGGTATTTTTGACGGAGAAAGTGAAATTACGAGAGAAGAAGCAGCTGTAATGCTTGCTAATTTGGCGAAATATTTAGGACTGAATACTGTTGCAGATGAAGCAAAATTAAATGATAAAAAGGAAGTATCAGAATGGGCTGTTGATGCAGTGAATTTTGTTCTTGATAACAAATTCATGCAGGGTGTCGGTAATGATATATTTTCTCCTAAATCAAATATAACAAGAGAGCAAACTTATATTATAATATGTAGAATATTGAACAATAACATGGTTTTGCAGTAAATGTACTATGGTGTACAAACATATATGCGGGGGCAAAAAATGAAAATCAAACTTTTGGTATTTTTAATATTTTCATTAATAATATTCAGTTCTTGTTCAGTTGCAACAGAAAAAGAAATACAAGGCATAGAAGATTCTCAAAACACGGAAGAAGAAAAAGTCAACAATAATGCCATCGAAATTGAAGAAAAAGTTATTGATAACAAGGGTCATGATGAAATTTTAGAACAAGTTATTAAAGATATTAAAGTTGAATCCGGAGTAAAAGAAGATATTGAATTATCAGATATTAAAAGGATTCAAGATACTTATTATGTTGTTGTCAAAGTGAACAAGCCTGACATTGTTGACTCATACTATATGCTATGGAAATATTACGATGCCAAAGAAATGTTATTAAAGGGAAATATTATAGAAATTGAAGCATCGGATAATTACTATTTTGTAAATTATCGGGAGGATTTAAACAGTAATTGTAAAATCATCCGGTATAATCATGATGATGAAAGCTATGAAAAGGTAATATATGAGGGAAGCACGCTGAAATTTGATTTCAGCCCCAATAATAAATATATGTTCATACAAGATTATTATAATTTGGATAATAATGAAATAATTGTACTTGATGAAAATTATGAAAATCTTTTTAATGGCAAATTATACAATAATGCTGAAAATGTTTACGATGAACATCCGGTAGAAGTGAAATTTATCAAATGGTCAAAAGATAATACAAAGCTTTGGGTTGCAACAGGATGGAATGCTTATGTCATGGCCTTCCACCTGATAGATATTGAAAACTCAACTTTAGAAACATATTATGCCGGTGAAAGCTATGGTATAACCGAAATTGATTTAAACCCCAATAATGGCTCAATTGTTTACAGCACAAAGCCGGAATTTTATGAAAGCGGCACTTATGATGAATTTATGCAAAATCAAACACCGGTGTATTTATATTTTCTAAACTTATATACCGGTGAAAAAATTGAAATAGCAAAATCAATAACTAAAGGGTTCAGCCCAAAATGGATTAGTAATAAAATAATTGAATATAACGACCCTGATGGTTTTATGAGATTGACTTTTAATATTGATGATTATAATTTATATAAGGATAAAGACAATTCTGAAAAAGAAGAAGAGTTGTGGCAGGATGTGGAAGTTGCAACACCTTATATAAATGATAAAGAGGGTAATTGGTATTATAATGAGACTCTGTATAAAATAAGACTTAAGATACCATCCATATATCATTTGGACTCCCCGGGCATTTACTTTTATCATAGAGAAGACAATAAAGGCTGTTATATATCATTGAAGGATTTCATATATGAATCAGATAAAAATGCAACCTTTATTGAAAACGTAGGGAGAATATATACTTTAAATAATTCTGATGTAAATGAAGATATATTTGTTAACGGAAGAATCGAAGAAGGCTTCAGCGAAAATGGCTATAGATATGTTTATTTTACAGATGATGTTTCTGAAAGCTTCGATGGAAGGATTATATCCTATATATTTGTTCAATTGGATGACAATGTAATTTGTAAATTAGATTACAGATTGTTTAATGAGGATTTTGATAAATTTGATGCCAAAGTAATGATTAACTCTATTACTCATACATTGACCACCGGTCCCTGGAGAGATGAATTTTTAATTGTCCATGATGAGGATGTATCCGGCAACACTGTAAGACAGGTTAATTTTAAGGTACCATATTTCTATGTTAAGAACTATCGTGGAGTAAATTATTACGAGTCCCGGGAAAAGGAAGGGTTCTTTTGCTACCTGGATTATTATATAGATGATAAGGAAGAATTTATGGTTTATATAAATGATGGCAATACTGCAATAGAATATTTGGGTCATATAACAGAAGGATATACTAAAAACGGATACAGATATTCTTATTATATTGAGGAGAAGGAAGAATACTATCACAATCCCCAAACAAATATGTCCGAAGAAGTGTTGGTTTTTACAACAAATATATCTGTCAGATTAGATGAAAATGTTGTATTTAAAATGAAATACGGGTTAACGGAAAAAGATTACAGCTTATTTGATATAAATGAAGTGTTGGATAGCCCTATATGATAGGATAGTTGTCGTAGAGAAAATTTAGTATATAATAGATATACG
>DAOOVO010000073.1:0-20170 GCA_035370245.1 Pseudobacteroides sp. | reverse complement strand
AAGCCTATTTCAAGACTTTTAAGAATTTTTTTGCTATTCAACTGTCAAACTTCCGCCTTTGTGATAACTTTAGAAAGTTCGGTATAGATACTTGCATGATTTTCCAAGCTTAAAAACATATTCACTTATAACTATGAAATTCCTGAAATTTTGTGATTTAAGATCTTATATACGAAAATGTATATCCCCACTTAATATAAAATAAACTAATACAAAACAAATAAAATTAGTTAATAAAATAAAAAAATTATATGTAAATTTATCCAGTATTATATACTATAATCCATAATTTTTCAATATAACAAGTCAATTTTTTATGATATTTTTTTGTTTCCTTTGAAATATTTTAAGGGTCCTTAACATATTTTTAAATTTCATGATAATTATTTGTTTTTACTGTAATATTATTGAATACAAAATTATAAAACGTACATTGTTTTCTATATTTATAAATATGATTGTTTAACAATGAATTGTATGGGTAATAAATAATAAGACAAGGGGGTAATAGCAATGAAGTCAAATAATAAAGTTATGAAATTGTCGGAAAAAGACAAGAATATAATTGCAAGAAATGGAAACATTCGCACAGACTCACACGGAATTAACTGTACAATCGAGAAATCCCATGATACATCTAACGATTAACTGTCTTTGCAGGCGGATTTAACGTATGCTCTCTGAATACTTAATTATATTACTATTGAGTTTCAGCGAGCATACGATAAATATTAATATAAATTATGAAATATTAATATAAGTTATGTCCTATATTAAGCCTGATCCTTTGCGGGTACGTTTTCCCTGAAAAGCAAGCTAATGCAGTACAATCCTGCAAGACCTACTATCGCGTATACTACTCTGCTTGGTATAGTTGTTGGGCTTGTAAACATGGAAGCAACAAAGTCAATTTTAAACAACCCTATTGATAACCAGTTTAATGCTCCAATGATAACTATAATCAATGACAATCTGTCAAGTGGTGTCCTATTCATAATCACAGCTCCTTTTTATACTAACATTAATGCTTTAATTTTTAATATTATTATCTTCTTAAAACATAAAAAAATTCATACAGTTAAATTTAACTTAATATCCTTGTAAAAATTTGTATGATGCTGATCAAAATCATAATATTTCTGGACATAAAAAAGGAGATGCAGAACTAAATTAGTTTTACCATTACAACAATTTTCTTTACAGTCAACTTAATATTCTATGTACTAATCTTCTTCCCATTTAATAGAATCTGGAAGTATACCAGTTCTAAAAAATCTTTTTACTACAAGAAGCATTGTTCCAAAAATAATACAATTTCTCATTGAAACTTCAAATAAGTAGTCATTTAAATAATACTCTATCACTTCCTCACTATCCTCATATTCGCCTACAGATGAATAATATGGAGGTGTGTCATCGGCATTGTGATAATTTAAAAATGTATATTTGTTCGAAATACCAATATACATAAATTCTCCAGTTGGGCTAACTAATATTACTATTTTGTTTTGTTCCTTAAGATTTCTTTGAATATCTATCAAGCACTTTTCTAGTTCTTCTTCCGAGTTTATATCACAAATCTTTTTTTCTCCATCTTCAAGTTTCCATTTCATAAAATCACTCCTTAATCTGGCAATCCAACAAATGTTTGTTTATAACCATTTGGTCCAATAACCGTTAATTTTGCACCTTCTGGAAGCATATTGGGTAATACATTTTGACAACCTTTAGCTTTTCCATCAACGAGATAATTGCATGGTGGGTTATTGATATAAAGTGTAGCTTCGGTAATATTATTCATTCTCATAAGTGCCGCCGCATGTGCTTCAACATGAGTTTTTGTGATTAAATCCATACCAGGTGCTTTTACACCTTTAAAATGTTTTGATGGACCATTAACTCCACTTACTTTTCAAACTTTTTTTCTTCTACAACTCTATCAATTCTTAATCTTTCTAAATCCATTACATTATTCCCTATTCTTACTAAATATAATCGCACTATTACAATAAAAATGAAATAAAGTATCGAATTTGTTATTATTAAAACATAAATAGGCTTTTTTATATTACTTTTGTTGCAACATCACCCATCGCTTGAAATATATACAATCAATCGCTCCCTTTTTAGAAAAAATTATATCATTTTCACAAACTTCGTTCAATTTAATTTGTTCTAAATCAAATTTAATTTGGAAACCTTGTATTTGATTATTTCGTGGCAATAATAAATTCTGTAATACAGGCCTTGATTAAAAGGACAGGCCTCCACCTTAATATACTTGATGCAGGTTGGCCGCCGCTAGCAGCAATAACCTGGTCCTTCGGGCTTGCACCTGTATTCATACTTCTTGTCATGGCAGTAAATATAATTTTACTGGTAACCAAGCTGACCAAGACAGTAAATATAGACATTTGGAATTACTGGCATTTTATATTTGCAGGTGCCTTGGTATATAACACAACACAAAACGTTTTTCTTTCTTTCATGACTACAATTCTAATTTCCGTTATAACCCTTAAAATAGCAGACTGGAGTGCACCGCTGGTCAATAAATTTTCGGGCATGGATGGCATCTCCATTCCCACATTCTCAGCTGCAACATATTTTCCTTTCGGTGTTTTAGGAAACAAGCTTATAGATAAAGTACCTTTTATTAATAAGATAGATGCAAACCCTGAAAAAATGAAAGAAAAGATAGGTTTTGCGGGCGAGCCTATGATCATCGGATTTGTAATAGGTGTTCTGCTTGGTTTGGGCGGGGGTTACGAATTCAGAATGATTGCTGAACTGGCTTTCGGTATTGCAGCTGCCATCTATATTCTACCCAAAATGGCCAATATTGTTGGCACTTCACTGATACCCATATCTGATGGCATGAAGGAATTTATAAAAAGACGGTTTCCGAGTATCGAAGGAACCTATATTGCCCTCGACGCTGCGGTTCTCGTGGGTTTCCCATCAGTAGTTGTGACTGCCATTCTATTGATGCCTGTTGCATTGATATTATCTTTCGTTCTGCCGGGTGTTAAATTTATTCCTCTTGGAGATTTGGTCAATATAATGGGGTCTGTCGCTCTTGTTTGTGTTGCAACAAAAGGAAACGTCATTCGTTCATTTTTAATTGGAATTCCAATCGTGGTAATACACCTGTACACAGCCTCCAATATGGCTTCCATGTATACCAAACTTGCAGGCAGTGTTAATTACAGTCTTGAAAATTATACAGGCACATTCACCAGTTTTCTTGACGGGGGAAATGTAATAAGGGTATGGTTAGTTAAGCTCTTTACGGGAAATTCTTATGCTATATTGCTAATTCCGGCATTTTTACTAATGTTTTACTTAACCAGGAAAATTGCATCGAAAGGGTAAAACAAAAGGGTAATGGGTACATTTATTAATATCAGTCGAAAAAAACTTTATCCAATCTCTCAAGCTCTTCCGCCCCCAGTAAATCATGAAAATAAGAATATATGTCGGTATCATCCTCTGCTAAAGCTTCCTTCTTATCAATAAGCTCTTTAAGTCTGTTTTTTGTTTCTTCTATAATAGCTTCAAGTTCTTTGATTCTCCTTTGATTATAGACTATTTTATAATACACAGCATTTACAGTAGCTTCCAAGAGCTCCAGATTAGCTTCTTTGATAAGATTTGGAATTTTCTCAAGCTCCTCCTCTATTTTAGGCAGTCTTTCATTTATCTTTATTATTTCCTTCTCGCATGAAACCATCTCTTTTTTTGCTTCTTCATTATTATTGTCAAAAACCTCAGTTGTCAACTTAATAATTTTGTCCATCCTATCTTTTTTACGGACAGATATTTCCTTTACCTCCTCCATGAGCCTTGACTGAAGTTTTAAAAGCTCCTTGAGTTTTTCCTCCTTTTCAGTTATTTCAGGAGTCTTTTCAGTGTTTTTAAAAAGGTTGTTCCATCTTTCATCCAATATCAATATAGAAATATCATTCTTTCTCAATACCTTTATATCTAATTTATTTTTAGTATTTTGTTTTTTAAATATGCCTTTAAAAAAATCGGCTTTTCCTTTTAAAAAATCAAACATTAAAAAGCCTCCTTATTTTTCCTCATATAATTTATCGGCATTTTTGCCCGTATTGATAAGAACTTATGATTTATCCACTTTGGATTTTCCAACAATTTAATTTAATTTAACAAAATTTTTATTAATCATTTGTAGAAATTTGTATTATTTTAGTTATAATTATAATTTATAAATGATTTTTTATCACAACTAAAAATTTTACTAAAGAAAGGAATAATTATTATGAAAAAAATCAAACTAGCAGTCTGTGCAGCATCAATATCAATAATCCTTGGCACAGGCTTTATTTCCCAAGCGACTTCCAATCTGCCGGATAGGGTAGATAACAGCACTCTTCCTTGCTTTCCTCCAATTATTGATCAAGGAAATGCAGAATCATGCCAAAGTGTATCCACTACATACTACCTTATGACTCATATGACAGGGTTAAAAAGAAATCTTGATGCAAAAAACAATCCATCAAACAGATTTTCTCCACTGTGGACATACAATTTCTTAAATAAAGGCCACTATGAATTTGGTTCATATAACCACCTTGCTTTACGTGTCTTATACCACCACGGTGCACCTTCATTGACTCAATTACCCTATAGCATTGACGTTAATTCCATAAGAGGATGGAACTATGGTGCAGATACATGGTTAAGTGCAATGAAAAACAGAATTGATGATTATGGAATAATTGATATAGGAAATGATGGAGATGAAACACCTGTAAAGGGTATTGATGATATTGAAGAGCTAAAAAGCTATCTCAGCAAAGGTTATATATTTTCCTTCGATACCAGTTCGTTGGGTTATTGGGAATTTAAAACCATAAAGGATGATCCTAATACTACTGCCGATAATAACGGTTCACCAATCGGCAAAAAAATTGCGTATGCAGTTACCGGCACAGGTAAAGGCGGGGGACATATCATGACTTTAGTCGGTTATGATGATAATGTATGGACCGACATCAACGGCAATGGGCGTGTTGACGCTGGAGAAAAAGGAGCCCTCAAAATTGCCAACTCCTGGGGAGAAGACCAGTCGGTACGCGGTCTAACAACCGGAGACGGTGGATACATTTGGCTGTCTTATGATGCACTAAACAGGATTTCGACAGTTCAAAATGCTCCAAGCTTTGATAACAGGCAATATGCTTTTAGCGGAAACGGTTTCCATGATAAAAATGTTCTCTATTGGCTTACTGCAAAAAAATATTATACACCCGAACTTATCGGCAAATTTACAATAAATGACAACAGAAGATGTGACCTAAATGTTTCTTTAGGATACTCGGATTTAAACTCAACTGTACCGACTGATACAATTCAATTTGCAATTTTCGATGATTGTGAAGATACATTATTTGATAAGTTATCTAATTTTGACAGATTAGGATTTTTTAACTTCGCCGGTACAAGGTTTGAATATGTTGATGGAACATTTTATTTTGACTTCAATGATTTAATAAAAAAACACAATCTTGCAGACGGAAAACAAAGAAGATGGTATCTGATAGTTAAAGATGAAGGAGATGAAAAAGGTTCTACAATAAAAAATTTTGAGCTGCTTGATCATTCTTTAAATGTTATAGCCAGTACAGGCTCAATACAAAAGCCCATTGGAGATACCGATAACAATCCTTTGTATCTTGATGCTGCCGTAAAGCTTATGGATGCACCTAAAAATCCCAAAGCATTATTTAAAGGACAGTACATTAACTTCACATGGGATAGGGTTGATTCTAACGCAGAATATGAAGTTAGCGTAAACGACGGGCCGTTTGTTGACACTGAGTTATATAATTCTTATACACAAAAAGCCAATGCTGAAAACAAAAACTATAAATTTAAAGTAAGAGCTGTTAGTCCTACAAGCGGCAGAACAAGTGCAGTATCTCAAACTCTTATTGTAAAATCCATATTAAGAGGAGATATCAACGGCAACGGTTCAATAAATAGTGATGATCTCAATCTACTAAATTCTTATTTAAATAATCAGAACACCGCATTGACCTTAATTCAAAAGTCCGCTGCCGACGTAAACGGTGACGGTGTATTAGATACAAAAGATGCCGTAATGTTAAATGCACTTTTATCGGGAACTATTACTGCATTACCGTCACCGATAAAATTAATCAATGTCGGTGATGTAAATCGGGATGGTGCTATAGATAACAATGACTTTGATTTATTGTATGCTCACTTGCTTAATAATACAGCTACTCCGCTTAACGTTGATCAACAAGTTGCTTCAGATGTAAATGGAGACGGAAATATTGACATAATTGATGCCTCCATAATAAAAAAGTATGCAAACGGATCAATAAACCAATTTCCAATTGAGTAATAATTTAACTTCTTCTAATACCGTTTCAAAAGGAAAACGCTCCTGATATAATGGTATAATGATAAAATGATACAAATCATATTAACGGAGGTTTTATAATGGCAGACTTTTGGGATAAGGAAGAATTGATTGGCAAGCTGAGCAAAAACAGCCGAGAGGAAATTCAAATAAAGGTTGTGGAAAAGAATGACAAGAAATACATTGACATTAGAACATTCTGGTTTGATAGCAATGCCGATGAATTCAAACCCAGTCAAAAAGGTGTTGCAATACCATATGACAGCCTTGATGAATTAAAAAACTTTATCAACTCAATAGGATAAAAATAATGATGGTGTAGCCAATATACACCATCATTTATTTGTCATTAAATAATCCACTGCAAACTGCGACATAAGCTCAACCCCTATTTTTATACAATTTTCATCAAGATTAAACTTACTGCTATGGAGGTTATACACCTGGCCATTCATTCGGTTTGCACAACCCAAGTGGAAATATGTTCCGGGTACCTGCCTGGAATAATAGGAAAAATCCTCCGCAAGCATAGAAGGTTCAGCATTTTTAATTATATTCTTTGAAGTAATGATTTTTTCAGCAGAACTAATAAACAAATCTACTAAAGCATCATCATTTATCACAGGAGGATACCCATCGTTTGCCTGGAATTTGTACGTAGCTCCGGCTTTTTGGGTTTCCTCCCTCAATATTTCTTCCATACTGTCCTTAATAAATTTACAAATACCTGTATCAAAAGTTCTAATGGTACCCTTTATAGTAACACTGTTCGGAATAATATTGAAGGCACTTCCGGCATTAATGCATGTAACTGTCAAAATTGCCTTTTTCAAGGAATCGCTCTCCGGTTTTATAACCGATTTAAACCTTTCTATTACAGCCGCCCCAATGGTTATGGGGTTAACAGCATTCTCAGGCTGGGCCGCATGACCGCTCTTGCCTGTTATCACAATCTCAAATTCGGTTGGTGACGCCATTACCGGACCTTTTTTAACCGATATTAAACCTGTGTTGATCAAGGGACTTACATGTGCTCCAATTATAGCATCAACTTTAGGGTTATCCAAAACCCCTTCGTTTACCATGACTTGTGCTCCTCCAAGTCCTTCTTCCCCCGGTTGGAATATCAGCTTTACATTACCGCTTAGAAATTCTCTCAACCTTGTCAAAACATAGGCCGCTCCCAATACAATTGCCGTATGCCCATCATGACCGCAGGCATGCATTTTGCCAACATTCTTTGAAACAAATTCAAATGTGTTTTCTTCCTTAATAGGAAGTGCATCTATGTCCGCTCTTATGGCAACCGTCTTCTTACTTTCTTTACCATAAATGGTAGCAGCAAGACCCGTTCCTGCAAAACCTGAAACATCGAGTCCCAATTCTTCAAGAAACTTTTTTATGATTTCGGATGTTTTATACTCACAAAACCCCAGCTCGGGATATTTATGGATTTCCCTTCTTATTAAGACCACCCTGTCGAAAATCTCTTCTGAATACCTTATAATTTGATCCGTCAGCAATTTCATCACCCAATTTATTATAGATAAGGAATTTATAAGATTCAGTATAACAAATGCTGTGAAAAAATCAAATATAATTCTCTGAAGATATATGGTGTCTACATTTCATAGCTAGGGATTCTGGTTTCTTTCTCCTGATAATATATACATTCGGGGTGTGTAGAAATTGACAACATAGTGGTGTTTTCAAGATTGCATATTCCATCTGCCTGATAAATACAATTTAATGAACAGTTGATAGTAGTCATAATAACACCTCCAAAAATATTGTTTCGGTTTTATCATGTTATTATGCATGCCCAGTAGTTTCTGTACATAAAAAAAACATGAAACATTTTGTTATTTTTACATAATATATATTAGAATTGACTATCGGCTGCATACCTCTTTGATAAATATCGGCCCTTCGTTATTGCAAAAGAATGGAAAACGTTTTCCGGTATTGCAGCTAGAAGTCGTTTATATAAACCGCATCCCCGTACAGGGGATGCGGCATTATACCCTGAAATGATGTCCTATCTATGACCAATTCCTATAAAGCGTATTCAATAGATTTATCAAAATAATATGTTTTAACAAACAGTTCATAATTATGTAAAAAATCAATTCTATAATTAAATTAAAGTTAATGACGATAATTAATATAGGTTTATAATAAGACTTTTTGAGAAAAATATATATTAAAAGATTAATAACGTAATTAATGAATAGCAAGAAATTCTATAAATGTAGAGAGGAGAATGCATTATGACTTTCAATAATAATAACTATAACAATAATAATCTTTATAATGCTCCTACATATTACACCTCTGACAGTGTTTATTTAAATGAGAGCATCTCCAAACCCAAGCATAAAAAGCCCAGAATCTTGACGCAAATGATTATTGTGGCATTGGTTTCATCAATAATTAGCAGTGCCGTAGTAGCATCATATTTTCAACTGATATCTCCAGCTTTAAATCCGGCAAACAATCAGGAGCAAATCAGCATTCAAAGCTATGATTCTTCATCAAAAGGTAAACTGTTATTAGCTGCCGAGTCCTCCGACTCATCTATAACAGATATTGCTGAAGAAGTAAGCCCGTCTATTGTAGGCATTAGGGTAACAGTTCCTACAACCAGAAGGAACAGCATTTTCGGCAACTACTTTTACTACGGTCAGGATCAGTCTCAAGCACCAAGATCCGGTGAAGGTTCCGGTATAATCATAAAGAGCGACGGATACATTATGACCAATGACCATGTTATTGCAGATGCAATCAACAGCAAGACAGGCAAGCTTATTGAAGGTGCAAAAATTGAAGTGTATCTGACAAGCAAAAACAATAAACCTTATACTGCAGAGGTTGTAGGACGTGATTCTTTGACAGATTTAGCAGTAATTAAAATAAACGGTACTAATTTCCCTGTGGCAAAACTGGGTAACTCCGACAAAATTAAAGTTGGAGACCTTGCAATAGCTATAGGTAACCCCGGTGGCCTTGAATATATGGGATCGGTTACCGTAGGTGTAATAAGCGGTTTAAACAGAAGAGTTGAAGGCACAGAAACAGCAGGATTCAAGCTTATTCAAACTGATGCAGCAATCAATCCGGGAAACAGCGGCGGTGCATTGGTCAACTCCAAGGGTGAAATAATCGGTATCAACAGTGTCAAGATTGTTGCACAGGGGTATGAAGGTCTGGGCTTTGCAATACCTGTAAATAATGCTATGGAAATAGTAAACAGCCTTATCCAATACAAGTATGTTAAAGGAAGAATTCAATTAGGAATTACGGCAGATCCCAACTATACCGAAGAAGTAGCCAAACAATACAATATGCCTGCAGGTGTATATGTTTCAAACGTTCAAATGCTTAGCAGTGCATATAAGGCCGGTATAAGAGCGGGAGACATAATTACCAAATTTGACGGTGTTGCGGTCAAATCGGTTAATGATATAAACGACATAAAGGCAAAGCACAAAGTAGGCGATGTTGTTTCCGTCGAAATCTATCGCGATGACCAAACCCAAACACTTAAAGTTACATTGGCTGAAATTAAAAATTAACAATTAAAATACACTCTTTTCTTAATCGCTCTCCCGGCAGCCTTGGCTTCCGGAGAGCTTACCATAAAATCAGCTGCCAAAACATAATGGCAGCTGTATTTTTGTACCTGATGAAAATTCTTGTGGCTATACCCCCAGCATATTTATTAATATAATTTACCACTTTGAAGAGGCCTTATATTTATATATAATATCTTTAGAACTCAACAAAAAGTATTCAAAAATATTCACTAGTATTATCAAAATCAGAGGGGTAACCGTATGAATTACATTAAGCTTCCAAACCTTCCGGAAGGAAAAGTGAAAAGTATCCTCATTGATGGAAGGATAAGCAAAAAAATTGCAGACAGCCTGATGAAAATGGAAATAACACCAATAATGACAGAAGGCCTTCCGGATATGTATGAGGCAGTATCGCATCACACTGATATAATGCTTCATCATGTAGGCGGTAACAGGATTGTACATGCACCGGGCATTAGCAGTAAGATTTTAGAGAAGCTCTCAAACCTCGGTTTTCAAATGATAGAGGGTCAAACTGTTCTATCCGCCAAATATCCCGGGAATATAGCATATAATGCTGCCAGAGTAGGCAATTTTATAATTCATAATTTAAAATATACCGATAAAATTTTGATAAAGGAACTTGAAAATGAAGGTGTTGAATTCATTGATGTTAAGCAAGGGTATTCCAAATGCTCCGTTTGTGTAGTGGATAAAGATGCAATAATAACTTCAGATAAGGGCATTGGAGAAGCTGCTTCCAAAAAGGGGATTGATGTTTTACTTATTGAGCCTGATGAAAATATTGTTCTGCCGGGCCTCAATATGGGCTTCATAGGAGGGTGTACCGGAAAAATAGCCAGGGATAAAATGGTTGTTACAGGAGATCTCACCAAACTGAAATCCTTTGTAGATATTGTAAGATTCGCTAATAGCCATGGAGTAAAGATTATAAGTCTTTCAGATGAAAAGCCTGTTGATGTTGGTTCAATAATTCCGGTGTTGGAGAGTTCCAAACAAGCTATATCAATATTTTAAATAAAAAATTCAGTGCTTTAAATATAAGATCAGGATTGGGAATTTCGAATCCTGATTTTTTTTAATTCAGTAAAAAATCACACCATTATTCTATTATTTTTTACTGATGACTTTTTATATTAGGAATTATATAATTATATTAACAATAATTAACATTGCAGGGAGGGGTTATTCTATGAAAGATAGGATTTTAATGTTTTTCCTGCTGTTTTCTTTATTGACAACATTTCTATTCCCTCTAAAGTCTTCCGCTTTTGACATTGCAAAATATACCTGGGTAAAAATCGATTCAAGCAACAATCACAGTTTGGCTGTCATGTCGGATGGAAGTCTTTGGGCTTGGGGCAGCAATGATTATGGACAACTTGGCGACGGTACAAAATCACTAAAAAGCAGTCCTGTAAAAATAATGGACAATGTCTTGTCAGTTTCTGCAGGCTATAACTACAGTTTGGCAATCAAAACGGACGGCAGCCTTTGGGCTTGGGGCAACAATATGTACGGACAGCTTGGGCTTAGTGATGGAACAACTTCGGATAAAATAACTCCTACCAAAATAATGGACAATGTTTCTTATGTTGCTGCAGGTTATGACCACAGTCTTGCCATAATGAAGGATGGCAGCCTTTGGGCCTGGGGCAACAATGCTTACGGACAGCTTGGCGACAAAACAACAGTACATAAAACCCGACCCGTCAAGATTATGGATGATGTATCTACAGTTGCCGCAGGCAATAGTTTCAGTTTAGCTGTAAAGAAGGACGGCAGTATGTGGGTTTGGGGCAATAATGATTATGGCCAACTTTGCGATGGCACAATAACAAATAAAAAAGCACCTGTAAAAATCACGAACAATGTCTCATCAGTAAGTGCCGGCTGCAATCACAGCTTATTTATTAAAACTGACGGCAGTCTCTGGGCATGCGGTTGGAATTACGAGGGACAGCTTGGTGACAGGACATCGGAAGACAGAACAACGCCCATAAAGATTATGGATGATGTAATATCTGCCACGGGAGGCTATTCACATACTCTGGCCATTAAGTCGGACGGCAGCCTCTGGGCTTGGGGTGATAATTCATGCGGACAACTTGGCGACGGTACAAAAGTGAAAAAGGTACGCCCAACTAAAATTGGGGATAATTTTTCTAAAGTTACTGCAGGTTATGCTCACAGTTTAGCCATTAAGTCGGATGGAAGTCTTTACTCCTGGGGTGACAATTCCGAAGGCCAGCTTGCCAATGGAACAGTATCATGCAAGTCCACCCCAACCATGATAATAAGTAAAATAAATTCCGCTGCTGCAGGCAGTACTCACAGCTTAGCCATAAAATCCGACAAAAGTCTCTGGGCCTGGGGTGCCAATGATGCAGGTCAGCTCGGTGACGGAACAAAATCCAGCAAAACAATTCCTGTCATGGTTATGGATAATGTATCTTTAGCAGCTGCAGGTGAAAGCTACAGTTTAGCCGTAAAGGCAGACCGCAGCCTCTGGGCTTGGGGGGATAATTACTATGGACAGCTTGGTGATGGAACATCAATAGATAAAGCAACTCCCACAAGGATTATGAGTAATGTTACTTTTGCAGCTGCCGGAGATAACCACAGTTTTGCCGTGAAAGAGGACGGAACGCTCTGGGCCTGGGGTTCCGGGTCTTATGGCAAGCTCAGAAACGGAACAACGACAAATGTAAAAACACCGACAAAAATTATGAGCAATGTCTCCTTCGTTGCCGCCGGCTATCTACATAGTTTGGCAATAAAAGAAGACGGAACACTCTGGGCCTGGGGAAACAATTCTTACGGGCAGCTCGGTGACGGCTCTAGGACAAATAAAACAACACCCGTCAAGATCATGAATAATGTCATTTCAGTCTCCGCAGGGTATGACCACACTTTGGCCATAAAGTCGGATGGCAGCCTCTGGGCTTGGGGTAACAACTCCACCGGTCAGCTTTGCAATGGAACTACAATAAGCCAAACAACCCCCATTAAAATTATGGATAATGTATCTTCAGCCAGTGCCGGCTACGGTTACAGTTTAATCGTCAAAAAAGACGGAAGCCTCTTGGCATCCGGGTGTAACCTTGATGGACAGCTTGGTAACGGAACAAAAACGGATCTAATTACACCTGTAAAAATTATGGACAATGTATTATCTGCTGTAGCAAGCAGCAACCATAGCATGGCAATAAAAACAGACAACAGTCTCTGGATATGGGGCAGTAATGCAAACGGTCAGATCGGCGACGGAAGTGCCTGGAGAGATTCGCCCATGCCTATAAATCTTGAAGTAAATTATTCACCCACAACCACACCTTATAAGGCACCTCCTTCCTACTCAATTACAGGCTTTGTATCCCCTGAAGTTATTTCAGGCAAATCACCGTCAAAAGAAAACTTTAAGATAGAAATTGAAGGAATCGGTTTGAGTGCCGTTACCGGTATTGACGGTTCTTTCAAAATATCCAATGTTCCCGCCAACTCCAACGGTTATAAGCTCAGAATCAGCAAATCCGGATTCTTATGCAGAGATGTAAAAAATGTCAAAGTCGAAAATTCAGATATAAGTATATCATCAATAAATTCACCCATTACACTCTGGTGGGGAGATATTAACGGTGATAATTCAATCAACATGGCAGATATTATTAATTTAGTAAAGCATTTTAACTCAACTGTAAATGACATGACATTTAGGTATGACTTTGATTTTAATAACGACAACGTTATAAATACAATTGATATTATGGTTATAGCAAGACACTTCAATCGCACTATTGCAGATTATTAAGGATGATATATGGATAACGGACATATATTTAAGTCCGTTATCCATATAATTTATAAGCATTTACAGTCATAACTTGTAAGTATTATTGTTATCTTCAAGCGTTTTGATATAATATAATTGTAAAATATAATTATTGTTTGTAAGTTATTACAATATAAAGTTGGGGGATCCATTGCACCTTTAGTCAATATCCATATATGGAATAAGAACCGCTTCAACACAATACATGTAGCTCAAATACTGGGATACAAACGAATGCTGCTTTTAAAAAAGGATAATAAAGTTTATTTTCGGCCGGATATGGTACCTTCCAATGAAGAAAGAAAAACATTTGAGCTCAGAGATGGCATGATTAAGGAAGTTGAAGATTCCAAAGAATAAATTTACAAATTCGTTACATCGCATTTAATACTATGTTATACAAGAATATTATAATGTTGCTGTAAATCACAAAAAACTTATTACAAATTATTACAGAGGTAAGCTATGAGAACAGCAACATTATTCATATTGTGTATAATATCTTTTGCATTGTTGGAAGGGTGTAATGAATATAAGAGTCAGATAGTTTCAGAGCCGATGTATACACATAAACCGTCAATACAGAGCATAACCTCTTCCGCTCCTACTCCTACATCTACTCCTATACCGCTTAACATTCCAAAAGTGGAATGCCTTAGCGATAAAGACGGTGATGGCATAAACGATCTGGATGATATTGTGGAAGGTGCAAGGAAAGATGCCGAAAACAAACCTGTATATAAAAGCGAGTATTATAGCGGAGGCTATCCGCCGGACAATGAAGGTGTTTGTACCGATGTAATATGGCGTGCATTTAAAAATGCCGGTTATGATCTTAAAAGCATGATTGATAAAGACATTAAATCCAATATAAAGGATTATCCCGCTGTTGAAGGAAAGCCCGACCCTAATATTGACTTCAGAAGGGTGCGGAATCTGATAGTATTTTTTAATAAATATGCCAAGAAGCTTACTACAGAAATAAAGCCCAATGACATTAAAAACTTGCAGGAATGGCAGGGCGGAGACATAGTTACATTCTCTAATCCTGAGCATATTGCAATAGTTTCGGACAAGAGAAATTCCGACGGCATACCCTATATCATTCATAATGCAGGGCCTTATACCATGGAAGTAGACAATCTTATGAGATGGATACCGGGAATTACAGGACATTTCAGGTTTCCAATTTTAGATTCCCATGAATAAAGAACTGTTTTTATCTATTGATTTGCTCCTTTATCTTTAATTCTGTATCCGATTCCGCGTACAGTCTCAATAAAAACGGGATTGCTGTCATCGTCTTCGAGTTTTTGCCTTAAATATCTTATATGCACATCAACAGTTCTGGTTTCCCCATAGTAATCATATCCCCAGATCTTTTCAAGCAGCATGTCCCTAGAGAGCACCTTGCCCTTATTCATAACCAATAGCTTTAACAGTTCAAATTCTTTAAATGCCATATCTACAATCTTGTCATCTTTAACTACCTCTCTTCTAGAACAATCAATCTTTATATTTCCAAAGCTTAAAACATCCGTATTGCTCTGGTTTGCCAAGCTCATCCTTCTAAAAACGGCTTTTACACGTGCCACCAGTTCCCTTACGCTAAACGGCTTGGTAATGTAATCATCAGCTCCAAGTTCCAATCCCAAAACCTTGTCAAACTCATCGCTTTTTGCTGTAAGCATTATTACAGGAATTGTCTTGGTATTAGCATCCTGTTTCAACCACCTGCAGACCTCAAACCCATCAATCCCCGGCAGCATGACATCAAGCAAAAACAGATCGGGAACAGCTATTTTACATTGCTCAATTAATTTCTCTCCTGTATCAAAGTTTTTTACCTTGTATCCATGAGCTTCCAGATTGTATTTAATAAGTTGTTGAATGTTTTCCTCATCTTCAACTGCAAAAACCATCCCTTTAGACATTAATCCATCTACCTCCATCTTTATCTATCCATATGCCTTGAAAGATGCTCATGCTCTCCTGTTATTACAAAAGCAACCCATTCACCTATGTTAGTAGCATGGTCCGCCATTCTTTCAAGGTATTTTGCTATAAACATAAAGTCTATAGCCTGTTCAATTGACTTTGGATCATTCTTCATTAAATTAATCAACTCTAGAACAATCTTATAGAATAACTCATCAACAGCATCATCACTTCTACAAACAGACAGGGCTAGCTCAAGATCAAGCCTTACATAGGCATCTATGGCCTTGTTGACCATATCCTTTGCAAGCTTCGCCATTTTAGGAACATCTATCAGAGGCTTGATATATTTTTCTTTTGCCATTCTTATTGTTATTTCGGCAATATCGGATGAATGGTCTGCAATTCTTTCCATATCTGTTATTATTTTTAATGCTGTGCTTATAACCCGCAAATCTTTTGCTAAAGGCTGCTGTCTCGCAATAAGGTTCATGCATTTTCTTTCTATGGATCTCTCCATTTCATCAATGATGTCATCGTCTTTGAATATCTCCCGTGCCATTTCAACATCCTGCTTTTTAAGAGCAATAATTGTCCTTTCAATGGACTCTTCGACAAGACTGCCCATCTTAATTAGATTTTGGTGCAAATCTTCCAGTTCTTTATCAAAAAAATGTCTTGTAGTTACCATATTATTTACCTCACTAATACAATTTTAACCATAACACAAACACTACTTAACCGAAACATTATCCGAATCTCCCCGTTATATAATCTTCCGTCCTTTTATCCGAAGGCATACTGAAAATCTTTTCCGTTTGATCATATTCAACAATCTGTCCATGAAGAAAAAATGCCGTATTATCGGATATCCTTCCTGCCTGCTGCATATTATGTGTAACAATTACAATGGTGTAATTCTCCTTTAACTCATCAATCAAATCCTCTATCTTCAAAGTGGATAAGGGGTCAAGGGCTGATGTGGGTTCATCCATAAGCACAACTTCAGGCTCAACAGCGAGGACCCTTGCTATGCATAAACGCTGTTGCTGTCCGCCGGAAAGACCTAATGCATTTTGTTTGAGCCTATCCTTCACCTCATCCCAAAGGGCAGAAGCGATCAAGCTTTTTTCAACTATCTCATCAAGCCTGGATTTTGATTTTATTCCATGTATCTTAGGACCATAAGCAATATTCTCATAAATTGACATGGGAAATGGATTAGGCTTTTGGAAAACCATACCCACCTTTTTCCTTAAATCCACTACATCAAACTCTTCATAAACATTTGAGCCATCTAGGTAAACCTCTCCTGTGATTTTAACATTATGAACAAGATCATTCATTCTATTTAATGTTTTAAGAAAGGTTGACTTTCCACAGCCTGACGGCCCTATAAGAGCCGTTACCTTATTCTTCTCAATATCAACAGTAACATTTTTTAATGCCTGGGTACTACCATAAAAAAGATTCAGATCTTTTGTATAAAGCTTTAAATTCTTATCCATTAAAATCAATCCCTCATGCTAATTATTTGTTTTTCCGGCAAATCTTTTATTCAGTAATGTTCCAAAAACCCTTGATGCAATATTAAAAATAAATACACATATAATCAGAACCGCAGCAGCTCCATCGGCAACCGTTCTTGCATCCGGTGCAGTGCCTTCGGAGTTGACTTTCCATATGAAAACCGCTAATGTTTCAGCAGGTCTGAATGGATTTAGGGGTGAAGATGAATCAAAGGGGTTAAAGTTGGTAAAATCCAGAGGATAGCCGCTTACTCCCGATGTGAATATAAGTGCGGCCGCTTCGCCAAAAACTCTTCCCGATGTCAAAATCAATCCCGTTACAAGTCCCGGAATTGCACAGGGTATCATAACCTTTACAATTGTCTGCCAATGGGTGGCTCCTAATGCCAAACTGGCTTCCTTTACAGAAAGCGGAACATTTCTTACGGCATCTTCACTTATCCTTGTTATGACAGGAAGATTCAGCAGAGATACTGCCAGTGCACCGGATAATAGATTGAAGCTCCAACCTGTCATTTGAACAAAAACGAGAAATCCAAAAAGACCAATTACTATTGAAGGTAATGATGCCAATGCTTCAATACAAAATCTAATCATTTTTGTAACTTTTGAAGGCTTTGCGTACTCCGCCATATAAATTCCTGCTGCAAGTCCTATTGGAAGTGAAATTGCCATGGATAATACCACCATATAAATTGAATTGAACAATGGTGGACCTATGCCGCCTCCAGCCTCAATTGAATTGGGCTCGGAAGTAAGAAAGTCCAGGTTGAGCTTGCTTTTTCCTCTATAAATCAGGTAACCTGCAAAAAAAACAAGCAATAATACCAATATCCCCGCTACAATATTAAAAATTGTTGTTGCTATTTTATCAGCAATTTGAGGTTTGATTCTCATTTAATAAAACTCCCCTTTGCCCCTATTTTATGTATTATCACAATAAACAAAAATGATATTATAAGAAGAAGAAACGCCAAAGACCACAATGCATTGCTTTCAAGCGTTCCGGAAACTGCATTTCCCATTTCCATTGTAATTACACTTGTAATGGTATTGGCCCTATCAAAAATTGTTTTTGGGAAAAGCATATTGTTTCCAATTACCATCTGTACAGCCAGTGCTTCACCAAACGCCCTTGCAAGGCCTAATACAACTCCTGTAAGTATTCCCGGAAGAGCTGCAGGTACAAGAACATGCCTTATGGTTTGCCAGCGGGTAGCTCCTATGGCAAAGGATGCTTCCTTATAATCCCCAGGTAACGATTTAAGTGCATCAACAGCAACACTGGCAATAGTAGGAAAAATCATTATTGACAGAACCATCGCTCCGGTAATAAGGCTTTTACCAGTTGTGTTGATTGATTGATCTACAAACGGCAGCGTTGATGTAATCTTGCTTACAAAAGGCACCAATACAGTCAAACCTACCCAACCGTATGCAACCGACGGGATTCCTACAAATATCTCAATTACAGGCTGCAGAATCTTTTTTCCCAATCTGGGTGAGATTTCAGTAATAAAAATTGAAATTGCAATACTAAATGGAGTGCTTATCATTAGTGCAAGCATAGATATGGATATCGAACCGAAAATAAAAACAAGTGCACCCACTGTGGGCTCCCCTTTATCTCCTATGGGGTCCCATTTATCTGAAAACAGGAACTCAATGGGTGATTGCTTGTCTTGAATAAATGTTGCCAACCCCTTTGATGCTATGAAGAAGACCAGACTTATAGTCAATATTATCAAAAACATCCCAAAAAATGTAACCGAGGTTCTCCCCAATAATTCTGTTTTTAAATAATGAATACTCTTTTTTGCTTTACTATTAACCGACCTATTAACCGACATTTGCCGCTCCCCATTTCCAAAGAATCTAACGTTTAACCTTCATATCTTTAATAGGTATAAACTTAAGTTTTGTGACAAGGTTATCCTGAACTTCTTCACTTAGTATGTAATCTATAAAAGATTTTGTAAGGCCTGTTGCTTCGCCTTTGGTGTACATATGCTCATATGCCCAAACAGGGTAGGTACCGTTAGAAACATTTTCAGAAGTAGGTTCAATCCCGTCAATCTTAAGAGGCTTGGTTTTTTCATCCAGATAAGAAAATGCAAGATATGAAATTGCTCCTTCGGTTTGGGATACTGTCTGCTTCACTGTGCCGGATTGGTCTTCTTTTAATGCCATTCCCTCTGCTTCGTCAGCTCCCTTTAATGCATATTTCTTAAAGGTAGCCCTTGTTCCTGAGTTACTCGGTCTGTTGATTAAAGTGATTTTCATATCATCCCCGCCAACATCCTTCCAGTTGGTTATCTTGCCTGTAAATATGTCTATCAATTGCTGAGAAGTGAGATTATCAACTTTTACATTAGGGTTCACAACCACCGCAATACCTACGACACAAACCACATGATCCTTCAATTCTTTAGCCTCTTCAGGCTTCAACTTTTCTTCCGCATACACGTCTGAATTTCCTATGTTTACAGCACCCTGATAAACCTGTGTGAGTCCCTGACCGCTTCCTCCTGCCTGTACCGATATCTTTGAACCCGGGTTCTTTGCCATATAGTCCTTAGCAGCATTATCTGCAAGGGGCAGTAGTGCCGATGAACCGGAGATCGATATGGAGTCTTCTTTTGAAGACGGTCCGCATGCTGTCATTGTAAGAAACAAAACTATTGATAAAATTGCAAAATATATGGACTTTTTAACCTCTAATTTCTTTTTAATCATTAATTTCTTTTTCATTATTAACACCCCCATATTTACAGTAAAAAGTTTTGATTATGACTAAATATTATGATTCCACTGCATAAACTCTTTTTTTACAATAGATGTACCTTGACAACTT
>DAOOVO010000072.1:0-20309 GCA_035370245.1 Pseudobacteroides sp. | reverse complement strand
TGTCAAGGTACATCTATTGTAAAAAAAGAGTTTATGCAGTGGAATCAAATATTAATTAGATTAATAAAACTTTTGCAATATGAAAGGGTGTTTTTTATGGATTTGAATGAGTATATTGAGTGGTATCAGGAGCATTTCGGCATATCTCCTTCACAAAAATTGATTGAAAAATTTATTAGTGTTAATCAGCCGATAAAAATGGAAACAGTTAACGATAATGATAAGAAAACTGTTGATAATAAAAGACCTAGCTGATGTTTATAAATTACGTATTCTATGTTTGCTTTGTTTAATTGCTTTTTAATAAAAAACGGTCAAAAAAAGCAAAAGATTAGAATTTTAAAATAAAAAAAAGAAAGCCGCAATGTTATAATAGAATTAGGAATGATAATCATTCCTTGGGGAAACATAGCGGTTTTTTTTGTTGGGGGAATTAGTGTCTCTTTTTTAGTGATGCACTCTATGTGCATGTACATATAACAAGGGTGTGATAGTATTTGTTCAAGATTGGTTTTGAACCTGATAAAGATAAAAGAAGTGTTGAATATATAGTTGGAAGAATAAAATCAGGGGATGCGAATTTAAAAGAAGAATTCATAAAGGATAACATAATATATATAACCAAGCTTGTTTCAAACATTGTAGGAACTTATGTGGACAATAAAAACAGCGAGGAATTCAGTATAGGATTATTGGCATTTAATGAGGCAATAGACAATTACGATTATAAGAGAAATGGTGATTTTTACAAATATTCTTATATAGTTATAAAGCACAGGATTATTGATAGCATAAGAAAAAACAAGAAGCACCAAAGCAACCTTCTCTTCTCATCAATTGAAGATGATTGTGATTTTAGCAACAGATATATGATATCAAACTCTCATTACCAGTTTGAAAAAGTTGAACTTGCTGAGGAAATTGATTTATTTGAAAAGTGTCTTTCAGACTATGAGATATCATTGAGGGATTTGGTATCAAGTTCGCCTAAACACAAGGACTCCAGGATGCTATCCATAAAAATAGCAAGGATATTGGCTGAGGATGAAGAATTGTACAGGAAAATGATAAGAAAAAAATGTATTCCCTTATCGGATTTGCTTAAAAAAATTCAGGTAAGCAAAAAAACAGTTGTCAGGAATAGAAAATTTATTATTGCCGTAAGCTTGATTTTAAGAAGCAGACTTTATGATCTTAAGGAATTTGTTATTAATATGCAAAAGAAGGAAAAGATTCTAAAAATATAAAGACAAGCCCCACATAATTAGTTATATATGTTTTCATAAACAGTTTATGGATTATAATTATAAGTATAGAATAAAATACAGACAATGGATATAATGGATAGGTAGTAAAAAATATAAATTATTTGTATCAGGGGGGAGAGTATGTATTATAGAAGAGTAAGTAAGTTTATTGTTTCTTTTTTAATAACGGTGGCAATGTGTATCAACATGTTTTATGTAAGCTTTGCTGCAAATAAAAAAACGCCGGAGGTAATTTTTGAGATTTCCAATGTTACTCCAAAATTAAACGAAGTTGTTACATTTGATGCTTCTGCGTCAAAGGCTGCCGAAGGAGAAATAGTAAGTTATGAATGGGATTTTGAAGACGGATATTATGCTAATGGGCCTATTATTACTCATTCATTCAACAAAAAAAATGATTATTATGTTATACTGACAATTAAAGACTCACATGGAAACATGGGGTTTAAAAAACAAAAAATATTTGTAGGAAGACCTCAGGGGTGGACCGAAGAAACTCATTCTAAAAATGCAGATCCTGACTACAATCTATTATTCCCGGATGATAAGGTCTTAAGAATTGATATTAAAATGAACCGGGATGATTATCAGAAAATAAAAACATCCGTTACAGATTCTGAGGATACTGTATATGTACCTGTCACAGTTAGTTTTAATGGCATTACCTGGTGCAGCGTTGGTTTTAAGTACAACGAAAACGGTTCTCTAACGGCTTTGGAGGATAAAACAAAGCTTCCTTTCAGGTTGGATTTTGATAAGTTTGAAGATGAAAATCCGGAAATTATGGATCAGCGTTTTTGGGGATTTTCTTCAATGATATTTGATAATTGCTGGAATGATTATTCATTTATGAGAGAAAAAATTGCAGGAGAAATATTTAGAGAAGGCGGAGTACCTGCTGCCAAAAGTTCATTCTGCAGAGTTTATGCAGATACTGGTGATGGACCGAAGTATTGGGGTCTGTATACAATGATAGAAGATCCGTCCGATGTCATGTTAAGGGATCAATTTGGAAATACGGAGGGAAACTGTTATAAACCTGAAGGCCCAGGTGCGGATTGGAGTTTGCCATTTGATGAGGAGGCGTTTATAAAGGTAAATAACGAAGAAGATGAAGACTGGAGCGATGTTGAGATTGCACATGAAGCATTATTTGACGAAAACACCGATAAAGAAGTATGGAGATCAAACCTTGAGAAATATTTTAATGTAAAAGGATTTATAAAATGGCTTGCCATAAATACAGCAATAGTAAACTTAGACAGCTATGGAACTTCAGCACATAACTATTATTTGTATAATGATAAGGATAAGGGGTTGACATGGATACCGTGGAATCATAATCTTTCCTTGACAAAAGGAACTCTGGATAAAGTATTGAGCCTGTCATTAAAGGAAGTTACAGATAAATGGCCTCTGATTAGAAAGCTTTTGGATGATCCCGTTTATAACAATCTTTATCATTATGAGATGTGGCTGGCATTAAAAGGTTGTTTAAATGCCGATAAAATTTCGTCCAAGATACTGTCTTATCAAGCATTAATAAAACCCTATGTTGTTGGCGAAGAAGGAGAAACAGATGAAGCTGCTTTTAACTCGGCATGTGATGCGGTTATAAAACATATTATTGCAAGGCAAAGAGAAGTCAGTGATTATTTAAAGACAGTCACTATTACAGCACCTGTTCCAAAAGTAGATTTTAATAAGGTGGACCTGAATTTTGATGGTATAATAAATATAGAGGATATCGTTATTATTGCGAAAGCTTTCAATACAGCTAAGGGATATGAGAAATACAATGCCGCATGTGATTTTAATGAAGATAATTGCGTAAATTTGCTTGATATAATTGTAATTGCAAAAATGTTCGGTAAAACTATGAATGATTAACGCCTGCAACTTAATTAGCATTTGTATACCCAAAAAATAAAAAATTTACGTATTTCATAATGATACAAAATGTAGGAAATAGCAAATTTTTAATATATAAAGGAGGTTTTACTTTAATGAGTAAGTGCAAAAGTAACACAAAGAAGACTTTCCTGATTTTTTTGGTATTGGTACAGATGCTTTCGTTAATCATTCCAGGCCAATCGGGAAATGCTGCACCATTGCGGCTTATGGAAAAACTGGACAGGGGTTTGGTTGCAGTAAAGGTTAACAATGGTGTTTTTTTAAGCTGGCGTATGTTTGGTACTGATCCTAAAACTATTGCATTTAATGTTTATCGCAACGGTACTAAAATAAACTCAACACCGATAGCTACAAGCACCAACTATCTTGATACTGGCGGAACTACTGGGTCAACCTATACGGTAAGGCCTGTTATTAACAATCAAGAACTGGCTGATTCAGAGAGGGCTTCGGTTTGGGGGCAGAATTATCTTTCAATACCCATTCAAGCACCTATTAGCGGTTATACGGCAGGTGATTGCAGTGCAGGTGATCTGGATGGAGACGGACAATATGAAATTGTAATAAAATGGGAAGGTCGTACACAGGATAATGCCAATGCAGGCATTACCGACCCCGTATGTCTTGAAGCGTACAAGCTCAATGGAAAACGTTTATGGACAATAAACTTGGGTAGAAACATTCGTGCGGGTGCACACTATACCCAATTTCTGGTTGCAGACTTTGACAGTGACGGAAAATCCGAGGTTGTATGTAAGACTGCAGACGGAACAAGGGATGGTAAAGGAAAAGTTATAGGTGATCCTAATGCAAACTATGTAAACGAAAATGGGTACATATTATCAGGTCCGGAATATCTAACTGTTTTCAGCGGTTTGACCGGTGAGGCCCTTGCAACTGCAAATTATGAGCCTCCAAGAGGTAATGTTTCATCATGGGGTGATAACTACGGCAACAGAGTAGACCGTTTTTTGGCTTGTGTAGCGTACCTTGACGGGGTTCATCCAAGCATAGTTATGTGCCGCGGGTATTATACCAGGTTGACCGTTGCTGCATGGGATTTTAGAGACGGAAAGCTTACAAAAAGATGGTTTTTTGACAGCAACAATAATAATAAACAATATGAAGGACAGGGTAACCATAACCTCAGTGTTGGCGATGTCGACAATGATGGAAAGGATGAGATAATTTACGGTGCCTGTGCCATAGATGATGACGGTAGGGGAATGTATACCACCGGTTTAGGTCATGGAGATGCAATGCATTTAGCAGATATTAATCCTAACAGACCTGGTCTTGAGGTGTGGACATGCCATGAAGGAGAAGGCGGAGCTGATTTACATGATGCGAGAACGGGTCAGATACTTTTTAGATGGAATGCCAATAAAGATACGGGCAGGGCTTGTGCTGCAGATATAGTAGCGTCTTCACCAGGTGCAGAGATGTGGGCGGCGGCAGGTTCACCGTTATTTAGTGCTACGGGACAAGAACTTGGAAAAGCACCGAGTGTTATCAACCATGTAATATGGTGGGATGGTGACGAATTGAGGGAACTTCTTGACGGTGTTACAATAACAAAATTTGGTGGAGGTACATTGTTTACTGCAACCGGCTGTTCACCAATAAACGGTACCAAATCCAATCCCAATCTGCAAGCGGATATACTTGGAGACTGGAGAGAAGAACTTATATGCAAAACAAGTGATGAAAAAGAGCTTAGGATTTATACGACAACAGATATTACAAATAGAAGGATATACACGTTGATGCATGATCCTATATACAGAAATGGTATAGCCTGGCAGAATGTTGCATATAATCAGCCTCCTCATACCGGATTTTTTATAGGAAGCGGCATGGCTGAACCGCCTGTTCCGCAGATAGAGTTGGTAGGAGACACAGGACCGAGCTTTCCTCCTACAAGTACACCGACAAGCACTCCAACAAGTACGCCTACACAAGTTATTGTATCGGTACCTGAGGATATTAATGGAGACAGAGTTATCAATATGTCGGATGTTATATTGATAGCAGCACATTTTAATGCGGTGTCAACAGATAGTAATTATGACAGAAGATGTGATATAAATGGCGATGGGGCAATTAATATGTCGGATGTTATATTGGTTGCGGCCAAGTTCAATAAAACTGTATAATTTATTTATATTGTAAAGGTAAATACATTTTATATGATAAAAGAACATCAAGAGAAATCTCAATCTTGATGTTCTTTTATTATATAAATTACAATTATACCTATCCTTACTTCATTGTTAACTTTTGTGAATTAAAATAATCTCTTACACATTGCGGTACAGGTAATATCAGAATTACTGTATCCATCGATACTCCCCCAAAAAATAAATTAATTACAATTCTATAAATATTTTAATATATAAAGCAAATAAATAGAATATTAAAAGATTTTATCAAAATGTAATTCCTTAAAAATGATTTGGGAAGAATATATTTTATAAAATTAATTTGGAGGTTAAATGTGGCAAAAAGTAAAAAGAAGCTAAAAGTTATTCCCTTAGGAGGATTAGGGGAGATAGGAAAGAATATAACTGTTTTTGAATATGGCCGGGATATTATTGTTGTAGATTGCGGCATGGCATTTCCCGATGATGAAATGTTAGGAATCGATTTGGTTCTGCCGGATACAACATATCTAACTAAAAACATTGAGCGGGTTAGAGGAATTATTGTTACTCACGGGCATGAAGACCATATTGGAGGGCTTCCATATCTATTGAAGGAGGTCAATGTTCCTGTCTATGGAACGAGGCTTTCTTTAGGGCTTCTTGAGTACAAGCTTGAGGAGCACGGAATACTTTCAACTTGTAAGCTGGAAACGGTAGTACAGGGGCAAACTTTAGAGCTTGGCTCATTTAAAGTGGAGTTTATTTGTTCTACTCACAGCATTGCAGATACCATCGCATTAGCGATACATACGCCGGTAGGTACGGTTGTTCATACATCGGATTTTAAAGTGGATTATACACCAATATCAGGCGAACCCATTGATTTGACAAGGTTTGCAGAGCTGGGTAAAAAAGGTGTTTTACTTCTTATGTCGGATAGCACCAATGTTGAACGACCGGGGTATACCATGTCGGAGAAGACTGTAGGAGAAACATTTGAAGAAATTTTTATGAATGCAAAAGGCAGAATACTGGTTGCAACCTTTGCATCGAATATTCACAGAATACAGCAGGTGGTCAATGCGGCGGTAAAATATGACCGCAAAGTGGTTATATGCGGCAGAAGCATGATCAATGTCACCAGAAAGGCAATGGATTTGGGATACCTTAATGTGCCGGAAGGTGTTCTTGTAGACATTGAGCGGTTAAACAACTTTAACCAGGATAAGCTGGTTATTGTTACTACCGGGAGTCAGGGAGAGCCCATGTCTGCACTTACAAGAATTGCAGTAGGGGAGCATAGGCAGGTTGAAATCATACCGGGAGACCTGGTAATTATTTCTGCAACACCCATTCCCGGAAACGAGAAATCGATATACGGAGTGGTCAATGAGCTTTTTAAAAAGGGAGCAGAGGTTATATATGAATCCCTTGCAGATATTCATGTATCGGGCCACGCATGTCAGGAAGAGCTCAAATTGATGCAGAGGCTTATTAAACCTAAATATTTTATGCCAGTCCATGGTGAATACAGGCATTTGAAGAAGCATTCAAATCTTGCTCAGAACCTTGGAATGAATAAGGAGAACATAATAATAATGGAAATAGGTCAGGTCCTTGAGATCAATTCTGACGGTGCTGCTATAACGGGAACCGTACCTTCGGGTAAAGTGCTTGTGGATGGGCTTGGTATCGGTGATGTTGGAAATGTTGTATTGAGGGATAGAAAACATCTGTCGGAAGACGGTCTTATAATTGTTGTAGTAACTATGCAGAAGGAAAACGGCAATGTTATAACAGGTCCTGATATTATATCAAGGGGCTTTGTATATGTTAAGGAATCTGAGCCGTTTATGGAAGAGGTAAGACAGGTATGCAAGGAAGCAGTATTAAAATGGAAAGGCAGGAACTGGTCTTCCAGGCAGGAAATTATAAGGGATACCCTTAGGGAGTATATTTATCAGAAGACCAAAAGAAAGCCTATGATACTTCCTATATTGATTGAGATTTAATTATTTATGCTGATGTTCTTTAGATCAAATAATGACAGATCAATGAAGAAATTGAATATATTATTGTTGACAAGATATAAAATGAAAGTATAAAATCAGGTTATAACAATAATTTAATTTGTTATAGATCAAAAATGACAGATTTGCAATTTCAAAAAATGTAGGGTAAAATTTAATATTGGGGGTGTTTAATATTAATAAGATACGTGACTCAGTTCACGGCTTTATATATTTTTCTGATAAAGAGAAAGAGATAATTGACTGGCCTGAATTTCAACGATTAAGGTATATTAAGCAGCTTGCCCTTACGAATTATGTATATCCTGGTGCTGGCCACACAAGATTTGAGCATTCTTTAGGTGTTATGGAGATGGCCTCAAGGATGTTTGACAGACTGTGTAATAAATCAGGAATTAGTGAAATGATTAAGAAAAGTATATCAAAGATAGACCTGGATATAGAAAAAGCTAGACAAGTACTACGGTTAGCAGCACTTTTACATGACATTGGTCACTTGCCCTTTTCACATGGTGGGGAGGCTATTATACCTCAAGGGAAAAAACATGAAGATATAAGCATCAGTATAATCGAATATTTGCAGCCAAAGCTTGATAAATTATATTATGAAGGCATAACAAAGTTTGTAATTCAATTAATACAAAAGCAGTTAACAATACCGGAGTTGAAATTATTAAAAGATATAATTTCGGGTAATATTGATGCAGATCGTATGGATTACTTGTTAAGAGACTCCCATCATTGCGGGGTTGATTACGGATATTTTGATAATAATAGATTGATTGATAGTCTTACGGTAATCGAAGGTATAAATGGTGGCCTTGATTTAGCAATAGATTATGGTGGTATACATGCACTAGAGGCATTGGTTTTGGCTAGATATTATATGTTTACGCAGGTATATTATCATAAAACACGCCGAATTTATGACTATTATTTAAGAGCGTTTATGGAATCTTGGAAGGGAAAAATTCATAATTTTATTGACGTTATAAAGTATGATGATATATCACTTATAAATGATTTTAGACAATCTATTTATGATAATAATAGTTCATACCAAAAATATGCATACAGAATATGTAAAAGAAGACATCACTCTACTATATATCAAACATCAGAGTTTACAGATGGAATTGATAGAAGGAAAGCAGAAGGAATTTTTAAGCAAATGGAGAAGATGTATAATGATGAATATGATTTAATAATTGATCATGGAGAAGGAAGCATACATAAATTCCTTGTTGAAGGAGAAGATGCAGATGGTGAAGAATTCTATGTAATTAGGAATAATACAGAATTTTTGCTTACTAAGGAGTCTCACATTATAAGAAAGATGCCTAAAAAATTTCATGTTGTTCGCATTTATATTGATTATAAAGATACGACAAGAAAACTTTCTAAGGATTTTATATTGAGAATGAGGAAAGAAGCTTTGGAAATGGAGGGAAAGGTTAGATAAATATGGAGATACTATTGTGTAATAGATTTGATGATGCTGTTATAGCATATATTATAAAAAAATGGAATGAACTTTCAGATGTGCCTCTTGGTAGAACAATAATACAGAAGTTGTGTTATTTTGTTAAATCAAAGGGTGTCCCGATGAGATATGATTTCGATATGTACCATTATGGGCCATACTGTCAGGATCTTTATTATAGAATGGACGATATGACTGCTGACAACGTAGTAAAAGATGAAAACCTTATAAATAATAATAAAACCGGTAAATCAAAATATATTCCTGGAGAAAATATTGATAAGGTTTTAAAAATGTATAATGAAGAACTTGAAGAATATTTGGAAAATATTGATATGGTAATTGATGTGTTTAGAGAGTTTGATCATACGAGTATGGAGTTGCTATCTACTATTCACTTTTTTCAAACGACAATAACGAATTTTTATTCTAAACCTGCTGATAAGAATGAAGTGATTATGAAAGTAAAGGAAGCTAAAGGTGACAAGTTTAGTGATGATTTAATCTCAAAGGCATACGATGCTTTGGCTAAAGCAGGTATATTTGACTGGCATGGACAACATTAAGTTGTAATATAATGAATTCTAACTTCTAAAATATTACGCTTATCTTTATGATAGGCGTTTTTATTTTGTTAGTGTTCTACTTAATTGAATTTTTAGTTTTTAATAGTCATTTTCAAAGTTATTTTGGGGTTTGTACAAAAAATGTTGACAATTAGTGAGTAACTATATAGTATTAACAAATAAGGAAAATAAAAATGTACTAGGTCAAAAATAACAAAGTGGAAGTGGGTAGTATTGTGGTATTTGAAACAAAAAAGCTTGGCGAAATTGCCAAAATAAATACCGGATTGGTAGTAAAAAGAAAACAGGCGAAGTTTACTGAAAAGGCACTTGCAAATTACAAAATGCTAACTTTGAAGAGCTTTGAATATGAAGGATGTCTTAACATAGAAGAGCTTGATTATTTCTACAGCATTGAGAAGCTCGATGACAAATACTTGACCTGTAAAGGTGATGTTATAATCAGATTAAGCTATCCCAATAAGTCAATTGCGATAAATAAAGATAATGAGGGAATCTTGATACCATCGCTGTTTGCAGTAATAAGGTTATGGGACAATGCAGTATTGCCTGAATATCTAAGTATATATCTAAACAGCGATGAAATGAAAGAATTCTATGCAAAGACGGCTATTGGTTCGGCAATACAAATAATAAAAACCAGCTTGCTGAAAGATATTATTGTGAAGATTCCAAAGATTGAAATACAACAGAAAACTATTGAGTTATATACTTTGATGCTAAAAGAGAAAGCATTATTGGATGAGCTTATGGAAGAAAAGGTAAAGTACAACAAGGCAGTTTTAAGAAGATTAATTGCAGGGGGAATTAACAATGGAAATTAAGAAATATACACAGGAAGAAGTAAACGGAACATTGTGGAGGGCTTGCGATACATTCAGAGGTAAGGTTGATTCTTCGGTTTACAAAGACTATGTACTGGTTATGTTGTTTATAAAGTATGTGAGTGACATATATAAAGAACACAAAGAAGAGCTTATGAGAAAGTTTGACAATGATGAAGAAATGGTTAAAAGGCAAATGTCTTATGAACGATTTGTACTGGACGAAATCTCGACATTTGACTATATATTTGATAAAAGGAATCAGCCTAATATAGGGGAAATAATAAATACGGCATTGGCACATGTGGAAGAAGAAAACAAGACAAAGCTCAGGGGAGTTTTTAAGAATATTGACTTTAACTCGGAAGCTGTTCTTGGCAATACAAAAGAAAGAAATGCCATGTTAAAGCACTTGCTGGAAGATTTTAAAGATTTGGATTTAAGACCCTCAAGACTTGTTGGAGAAGATGTAATAGGAAATGCCTATGAATACATGATTGCAAATTTTGCATCTGATGCAGGTAAAAAAGGTGGAGAGTTCTTTACACCGTCAGAAGTTTCAGAACTCTTAGCAAGGCTTGTCAAACCAAAAGAGAATGATAGAATCTATGACCCGACCTGTGGATCAGGTTCTTTATTGATCAAAGCCTATAATAAAATACCATCTGGAAAAGCTCAGATATACGGACAGGAGAGAAATGGCCAAACCCATTCTCTATGTAGAATGAATATGTTTTTACACGGTATTGATGATGCAAAAATTGCATGGGGTGATACGCTTTCAAACCCTTTGCACTTGGAAAATGACAAACTGATGAAATTCCAGGTAATTGTTGCAAATCCACCCTTCTCATTGGATAAATGGGCAATGGGTTTTGTTGGCGAAGGAAATGACAAGGAATTTAAGATGGAAGAAGGGCTTGACCCATATAAACGTTTCAGTTGGGGTGTGCCTCCTGCTTCAAAAGGAGATTATGCTTTTGTTCTGCATATGCTCCATTCACTTGCAGAAGGCGGAAGAATGGGTGTTGTACTACCCCACGGAGTTCTTTTCAGAGGTGCTAGTGAAGGTAAAATCCGTAAAAAAATTATAGATATGAATCTGCTTGATGCGGTTATAGGTCTGCCGTCAAATTTATTCTTTGGGACAGGAATTCCTGCATGTATTTTGATATTCAAACAGAACAGGGATAGAGAAGATGTACTTTTCATAGATGCCTCTGGTGATAATTATTATGAAAAAGGCAAAAACCAGAACAAACTCAGGGAAGAGGACATTAATAGAATTGTAAATGCCTATGAAAGGTACGAAGATATAGAGAAATTTTCCCACGTAGCCACAAAAAAGGAAATTATAGAAAATGCCTATAACCTCAATATACCAAGATATGTTGATACTTTTGAAGAGGAAGAAATGGTGGATATGGATGAAGTGGCAGAAAGGATAAAGAGTATCAAAACGGAGTTGGCAGAAGTTGAGGGAAAAATGGCAAAGTATCTGGAAGAGTTGGGGTTGTGAGGGGGAAGTCTTTGTTATGGAAATTAAGGATTACTCAGATAAGACTATTTAATGCAACTCAGAAGAATGAAAATTAAGACATGAGGAATAAAGGGTAAGTAAATAAAACACATTAATATGTTGATAAAAAGGTAAGGCAGACTATTTAAGAGCTTGAAGGTACTATGCCTTAATATTTACCGATTATTCTGAAGATTATTAAGCAGATTAAGAAGGAACGAAGGGGACGAATTGATGAGGAGTGAAATTAGGGAACGGATTGAAAAAATAAAGAAGGGTGAAGTGCCTGAGGGGTATAAGAAGGTCAACAGAAGAATTTTACCTTGTGAATGGGAAATAATACCTCTAAAAAATATTATAACAGAACTAAAATCTGGCGTAAGCGTAAATTCAGAAGATAAGACTTGTGAAAAAGGAGAATATGGGATTTTAAAGACAAGCTGTGTAAGTAAGGGTAAGTTTTTAAGCTCTGAGAATAAGAAGATAATTGATGCGGACTTAAAAAGAGCTAAGTTAAATCCAAAAAAGGGGTTAATTATTATAAGTAGGATGAACACGCCAGACCTAGTTGGTGAAATAGGATACGTTGATAAAGATTATGATAACTTATTTATTCCTGATAGACTTTGGCAGACAGTGTTTTCAGTTGAAGTTGTAAGTAGGTGGCTTGCCTACTTATTGACTACTTATAGATTAAGAAATACTATAAAGAATATAGCGACTGGTACAAGTAATAGTATGAAGAATATTTCAAAAGATAAATTTCTGAACATTGAAATTGATTATCCTCCTTATATTGAACAGCGAAAAATTGCCGATATACTTTCAACTTGGGATAAAGCAATCGAATTGAAAGAAAAACTTATCGATCAAAAGAAAGAACAAAAAAGGGGGCTGATGAAAAAACTTCTAACAGGTAAAATAAGACTTTCTGAGTTTAATACTAGATGGCAGAGAGTACAATTAGGCGATGTATTTGAAAGGGTGACAAGGAAAAACACCGTTAATAATACAAATGTACTTACAATATCTGCTCAAAGAGGCTTGATTAATCAGGAAGACTTCTTTAGTAAATCGATAGCAAGCAGTATCCTTGATAATTACTATTTATTGAAAAAAGGAGAATTTGCATACAACAAGAGCTATTCTAACGGTTATCCAATGGGAGCTATAAAAAGACTTAATATGTATGAAAGTGGAGTGGTTACCACTCTATATATATGTTTTAAGATAAAAAATGATTCAAATACAAATTCTGATTTCTTTGAGCAGTATTTTGAAAGCGGATTATTAAATTATAAACTAACGAAGATTGCACAAGAGGGTGGGCGAGCACATGGGTTGCTTAATGTATCTCCATCAGATTTCTTCAAGATAACTATTACGATTCCAGGTAAAGGTGAACAAGAAGCAATTGCAAAAATCTTGTGTACTGCAGATAAAGAAATAAACCTACACCAACAAGAACTAGAAGCCCTCAAACTCCAGAAGAAAGGACTTATGCAACTGCTACTTACGGGCATTGTACGCGTAAACAACTAAATACAGAAAAGTGAGGCGATTATGTGAGCAGAGAGACGGAATATAATGAAATGTATATATCCCAGAAACCGGCATTAGAAGTACTCAGTAAAATTGGTTATATCGTTTTACCGCTTGAGAAAGCGGAGGCAATGAGAGGAAATCTGTATAATGTAATTTTGAAAGATATTCTGTATGAAAAGTTAAAAGAGATAAATGACTTTGAGTATAAAGGCAGGAAATATAAATTTTCCGACAAAAACATAAAGCAGGCAATGGCAGACCTTGACGAGGCTTTGACAGATGGTTTGATAAAAACAAATGAAAAGATATATGATTCCATGGTTCTTGGAAGAAGTTATGCTGAAAAGCTGCCCGATGTTGGTGGGACAAGGTCTTTCGATATCAATTATATTGACTGGAAGAACCCTGGAAATAATATATTCCATGTGGTTGAGGAATTCAGCGTCGAGAGGGAAGATGGACAGGGTAATGCAAGACCGGACATTGTACTATTTATTAATGGTATACCTTTTGCCGTTATTGAATGCAAAAAGGCCTCGATATCTATTGCCCAAGGCATTAGTCAAATGCTTAGAAATCAAGGTAAGGAGTACATTCCCCATTTGTTTAAATTTATCCAGATTGTAATGGCTACCAATAAAAATGAGACGCAATATGCCACTACGGGTACGCCTAAGAAATTTTGGTCAATATGGAAAGAAGATGAAGAATCCATTGAATACAAATGGTATGAAAAAGAGCTTGGTAATGCTGTTACCGATAGAATTCCTACTACTCAGGATAAAAATATTGTCTCACTTTTCCATCCTCAACGCGTACTTCAAATTATAAGGTATTTCAATCTTTATGACAAAAATACAAAAAAGATAACCCGTTATCAGCAGTACTTTGCTATAAAGGAGATTATAAAGACCATAAACGAGACTGATAAAAACGGAAACCGCCAATCTGGGGTTATTTGGCATACTCAAGGTTCAGGAAAATCCCTTACAATGGTTATGCTTGCTAGATATATTTTGTCCGAAATGGCAGATATTCACCCACAGGTATTGGTTATCACAGACAGAATAGAGTTGGACAGCCAGATACATAAGACTTTTAACCATTCAAGACTCAAAGCGGAAAGGGCAACCAGCGGTAAAAATCTTGTGGAACTTATTAATAATAATGGTGCGGATATCATTACATCCCTTGTCCACAAGTTTGATACAGCTTCTAAGCATCAGGACCCCGTGAAGTCAAAAAATATTTTTGTACTTATTGATGAATCCCACAGGACTCAATATGGCGAACTTCATATCAAAATGAAGAAGGTATTTCCTAATGCCTGCTATCTGGGATTTACCGGGACACCGCTAATGAAAAAAGAAAAGAGTACCATGAATAAATTTGGAAGTCGCATGATTCACCAATATACCATAAAAAATGGTGTTGAGGACGGAGCTATAGTACCGCTTCTCTATGAGGGTAGACTTGTGGAGCAGACAGTAAATAGAAATGCCATAGACAGGCGGATTGAGATGATTACTAGAAATCTTAATGAAAAACAGGCTGAGGAACTAAAAAATAAATGGAGCCGGTTTGAAGCCATTGCTTCATCAGAACAAAGGATAAGGCTTATAGCCGATGATATTTACGTTCATTATAAGCAGTTCTATAAAGGCACTTATGCAAAAGCAATACTTGCCACTGCTTCCAAGTTTGATGCAATACGCTATCAGGAAGCTTTTGAAGAATTTGAGGATATAAGTACAGCAGTTGTCATTTCTCCTCCCGATCAGAGGGAAGGTTATGAAGAACTTGATGAAGAACCAAAGGACAGAGTACTGAAATTCTGGAAGAAGATGCTTGAAGGGTATTCTGATCCAGATAAATATGAGGAGCACATTAAGAGTGAGTTTGTAGATGGGGATCAACTGGAGATTCTTATTGTCGTAGACAAACTGCTGATAGGGTTTGATGCACCTAGAGCAACCATACTTTATGTCGACAAACCGATGAAAGATCACAACTTACTTCAAGCAATTGCTAGGGTGAACCGTCTATATGAAGGAAAGGATTTTGGGCTTATAGTTGATTACCGTGGACTTATAGAGGAATTGGATTCTGCAATGAAGACATATTCGGGAGCAGGGCTTGAGAATTTTGAGGCAAAAGACTTAGAAGGTGCACTTGTTGATGTAATCAGTACAGTTGGAAGACTGAGAGAATGCTATTCAAATTTGGTAGCAATATTTAAAGGAATTAAAAATAAAATCGATAAAGAAGAATATGAAGTAATTCTTGAGGACGAAGTATTAAGGAATGAGTTCTATAATCACTTAAGTGAATTTGGAAAATATCTTGGAATTGCGTTGGAATCGGAGCATGTATACACTGCAATAGGAGAAAAGGATATTATATTTTACAAAAAGGAGCTTAAATTTTATCAAGAGCTCAGAGCTTCGGTTAAGCTAAGATATTCAGATACCATAGATCATAAGGAATATGAACCTAGAATGAGAAATCTTATGGACACGTATATTGCAGCTGAAGATGTAATACAAATAACTGCACCTGTTGACATTCTTAATGAGGAAGAGTTTGAAGAGGAATTGATGCGGCTTGATTCGAAAAGAGCCAAAGCTGATGCCATAAGAACAAGAATTACAAAAAGAATAAATGCAAAATGGGATGAGAATCCTACATACTATAAAAGCTTTGCCAGGAGAATTGAAGAAATAATAAGAGCTTATAAAGAAAAACGCATATCTGAAGCGGATTATTTGGCGAGAATGAATGAAGTAAAAAGAGATTTCAGAAAAGGATATTCGGAAACGGTTTACCCGGAAAAAATCAGGAGCAATTTTCATGCACAGGCTTTTTATGGTGTCATCAAAGAAATCTTAGAGGATGAGTCCGGTTATGATTCTGATGTTTCAGAAGGATTTAAAGAACAGGGTAATGTGTATAACTATGAAGATATATTGGCAGATTTAGCTACGGATATAGATATTATTATTAAAAAACACAGTAAAGTGGATTGGCATGATAACCCGGATGTGCATAAACGCATATCACAAGAAGTGGATGAACTTTTGTATAAAATGAAAAAAAAGTATTTTCCGGAATTGTCCTATAAACAAATAGACAAAATGATTGAAAATATCAAAACTATTGCACTAAGAAGATATTAGGTGATATTTATGGAAAAACACACTTTTAAATACGGTGATAGAATCATTGAGTTTGATCTTGAAAGAAAAAAGGTCAAAAATATAAATTTGAATGTAAAACCGGATATGACTATAGCTGTAAAAGCAAGTGAAGAGGTTCCCATAGATTTTATTCTTGATTTTGTAAAGTCAAAAGCACCATGGATTTTAAAAAATATGAGCTATTTTAAAAACACACAGCCTGAATATATAACAAATAAAAAGTTTATAAGTGGGGAATCATTTAAGTACCTCGGAAGACAATATCGCCTAAAAGTTGAAGAGACTGAGGATAATGAAAGAGTTAAGTATTATCAGGGATATATTCAAATTAATGTAAAAGATATGAATGATTATGAGGCTAAGCGTAGACTTATTGAGGCCTGGTTTAAGAAAAAAGCTGAGATAAGCTTTAATGAAAGCCTTGAGAAGATTTACCCTATTGTTGAAAAGTATGGTATTGAGAAACCTAAAATTAAGATAAGACGAATGAAAGCTCGATGGGGTTCTTGTATAAAAGAAAAGAAAACTATTCTTCTAAATTATGAACTGATTAAGGCACCAAAGTACTGCATTGATTATGTTATTCTTCATGAGTTGATTCATTTTAAGTACAAGAATCATAATACGGAGTTTTATACGTTCATGACTTCGTTAATGCCTGACTGGAAAATGAGGAAAGAATTATTGGATGAAGAAATTGTAAGAGCACTATAGGAATTAATCTATAGTATATAGCGAGCTTTGGCAATAATGGAATTAACTATTTAGAGAAACTCAGGTTTGTCCAATCTCTGGTGTTAATCACGTTTGCAGCAGAAAGCCAGCCTTTTCTTGCAATATTTATGCCGTACTCAACATCGTTTATACCCTCCAGACTGTGAGCGTCAGGGGATATGACAAACATACAGCCTTCTTCCATAGCACTTTTTAAGTATCTCCAGTCCATATCAAGTCTGTGAGGGTTAGCATTAATCTCAAGAACTACATTTTCTTTTGCTGCGGTTCTAATAATCTCCTTCATATCTATTTTGTAGGGTTCTCTAGAAAGGAGAAGCCTTCCTGTGGGATGCCCAAGTATGGTGACATGCTTGTTTTTCATTGCCTTAATTACTCTTTCGGTCATATCCTTTTCATCCATATTAAAGGATGAATGTACTGAGGCAATGGTAAAATCGAACCAGGATAACACCTCATCATCATAGTCAAGACCTCCGTCAGGCAGAATATCAAGCTCAATACCCTTTAATATTCTAAAGTTGCTGTATTTTCGGTTAAGGTTGTCAATTTCTTCATGCTGCTTCTTTATATCATCCACCTTGAGCCCTCCTGCATAGTAAGCAGTCTGACTGTGATCGGATATGCCCAAATAGCTGTATCCCTTTTGAATGCAAAATTTTACAATGTCTTCAATGCTGTTGGAACCGTCGCTATAATTTGTATGAACATGGAAAATACCCTTGATATCATTGAGGGTAATGAGGTTGGGTAAATTTCCTCTTGAAGCGGCTTCAAACTCACCATTGTTTTCACGAAGCTCAGGTGGTATGTAGCTAAGGCCGAACACATTGAAAATATCCTCTTCAGTGCTGCAATCTATAAGCAGATCATCTTTGAAAAGTCCGTATTCATTCATCTTAATGCCCATTTGCTTTGCCAAATGTCTTAATGCGGTATTATGCTCCTTGCTTCCTGTAAAATGGTGAAGTGCATATGGGTACTCCTTGTCGGAAACAACCCTAATGTCTGCACTTATTCCATCGTGCAGTATGACACTGGATTTTGTATCTCCTTTCGAGGTTATTGTTTCTACGAGGGGATGTTTTGTGAATATATCCATTACTTGAGAGCTGTCATTGCAGCTGACAAGAATATCTATGTCTTTTATAACTTCTTTTTTTCTCCTGAGACTTCCGCATTCACTGCAGCGAATGATGGCACCGCTTTGTTTAAGCGATTTTATCAGCTCGTTGGCAAGCCTGTATCCGTGGGGAAATAAAAATTTGCCGGCATACTTATTGAGATTTTCTATACCCTCAAGTATTTTCTGCTGTGTTTTTTCTCCAAAGCCTGAAAGCTTTGTAAGTCTATTTTCCAAGCAAGCATACTTCAGCTCTCCGATAGTAGTTATACCAAGCTTTTCATATACGGCTCGCACTTTCTTTGGGCCAAGGCCCGGGATTTTCAGCATATCTATAAGCCCGTTAGGAATGGATTCCTTAAGATTCTCATAATACACGAGCTTTCCTGTTGTAACCAATTCGCCTATTTTTTGACTCAATGCGGTGCCGAATCCCTTTAGTTCTTTGAGCCTGTCTTCTTTTACAAGAAGCTCTATATCCTCATCCATAAGTTCGATTGTTCTGGCAGCTTCATAATAAGCCTTTGATTTAAAAAAGCTTTCACCTTTTATCTCCAGTAAAACACCTATTTCATTTAAGATTTGGATTATATCATGCTTATTCATAAAATATTGAAGCCTCCTATAAATAATACAAATAATGTAAAAAGATTAATTATATTTTTTCCAGATGCCTTCATTTGTAAAATATGATGCCTGATTTTCCGCTTCGTTTACAATGCTGTCATCATAGCCGAGAAGCTTTAGAAGCTTAATGGCATTTCTGCTGTATGCCCTGCCTTCGTATAGTTTGTAGTCAAAAGTGACTTCATTTCCTTTAATCTCTTCCTGAAAATGAAAGTTATTGAATATGTTCTCAAGTATATGCGTAAGCTCTATGTCGTGAGTTGCAACAAAGCACATGCTATTGCTTGAGGCCATATATCCTAGAACCTGGGTGGAAGCAGCAATTCTTTCAACGGTATTGGTTCCCCGCAGCACTTCATCTACAATGCAAAGGCATGGGAAATCATCATTAAAGCTGTCCAATATTCTTTTGAGGGATTTGATTTCTGCAATATAATAGCTTTCGTTGTTATCCAGACTATCCTTTAGTGCCATTGATGTGTATACCTTAAATAAACTGCTGCTGTATTCACGGCAAAGGCATGTATTGATAGTTTGTGCAAGAATTGCATTTATAGCAACTGTTTTTAAAAAAGTGGATTTTCCTGAAGCATTGGAACCTGTTATTAAAACAGGACCTGAAGTATTGAGTGAGTTTGAAACAGGGTCCTTAATGAGTGGATGGAATATATCTGTAAAATTAATAAACTTTTCCTCATCATTCTTTGATTGGGTAAACTTAGGTGTACAATAGTAAGAGATGCTTTTTCTGTATGAAACGATGGAAATCATGCTGTCAAGGAGCCCTAAAGTCATATAAACATTCAACAAGTCATCCTGATAACGATCTACTAGCTTGATTAACTTTACATAATTCATAACATCAACAAGAAATGCTATCTTAACTGTTTCTCCAAAGGGATCGTTGCTGTTTTGGACAACAGAATAGCTTAGTTTGCCGATCTTTGAAACATTTTTTAGTGCATCCGCCAATTTTGCTTCATATCCGCAAATATTACCTATAGCAGCTATTTTTGTTGCACAATTGACAAGAGAAATAATCCTGCCAATTGATTCAAGTTCAATCGAAAGCTCGGCTTTGGCGAGATTGTATACTATGATGTTGGTAAGAAAAGATAAGCCTAATAATGTTATACCTGTGCTAAAATTCATTAGAAGGATTATCAAACAAATAATAGGTAGGACGGAAAGAAGCCTATAAATTGCGAATTTCCATGGAGTATAATTGATTTTATTTAATAGATAATTGGAAAGATTCAAATTTGATTCCACTGCATAAACTCTTTTTTTACAATAGATGTACCTTGACAACT
>DAOOVO010000071.1:0-20526 GCA_035370245.1 Pseudobacteroides sp. | reverse complement strand
ACAAGTGGTAAACTAATTCGTTGTCAGGTGGTAAACTTTTTGATTGACTTTTACATATAGTACACTCTCTTTAAAATAGATACAACCACGCTAAATGTAATGTGGTTATTTTTTATTCCCATACTTTGCTGTAGCTTCTTTAATCAGAGAATCATGCCAATCAGGCATCTGTAAATCAGACTTGTAATACTTTTCAAATATTCCATATAAAAACTTATATGTACTACCATTGATTAAAATGTTTTTTAAAGATTTTGTATCTAATGCTATAATTTTCATACCATCAATCATCTTATCATCTTTGCCAAAGTAAGGTAAAATTTTCTATATCTAAAATCAGTTACAACATTTTTGTGTAAATATGTACTTATAAATAAACTATAGTCAAAAGGATTTCCATATTTTAGCCTATGTTCTCCTAAATGTCTTGAAACTGGTTCCATCTCCGCCCTTCTTTGATTAATTCCTTCAGTTAGAGTAGCTTCAATTAATAGTGAATGTTTAGGATATTCTTGACATGCTTCATATTCGTAAATAATATCTGCATATCCACCTGCAGCATGTGTTTTTGGTAGAAGATTAGCTTCTAATGATAACTGCATATAATCAATGATGTTTCTTTGTCTTTCACTGACCTTATACCACACAATAGCTATTATATATTCAAAAATTGTTGGTATATCAGCTTCATCGGTAACTAACTCTTCTATTCTTAAATCGTCTCTTGTTTCAAAACATGTCAATAATTCAACTAAAACTGAATCATTAAATTTCTTATCTATTAATTGATTAAATCTTCTATAACGTTCATCCTTAATAAAAGCGGTCGCTTGTTCATGGGTTTGAATAACTGTTCCTAATTTTTTACTTATTCTTTCATATATTTCTTTCTCATTAAATACTAAACCTTTTGAAATATCTTGCAATGAGATTGATTTGCTTAAATTATTATCTTCAGTAAATGCTATATCAATGATATTATTGATACAAGTTTCGAAGAAATATTTCGGCAACAAATCAAAACGTACTATTTGGTCTTCAAATACAAGCGTCTCAGTAAGATTTAAATATCTCCTATTCAGATCGAAATAATCTGACAGTGTTGCCATAGCCTTAAATACATGAAGATACTTGAAAAATATTTTTTTAATATCTATTTCAGATTTGCAACCATGAAATGGACAATCCTCGTTAATATTATTTATTCCATTTTTTTTAATACTATTTGCATTTGTTGTCTTAAATAAAAATTTTCTCCATAAATTCCCTGGCTTTTGATTTATTTGCTTTGATGCCAAATATAATTCATAAATTTCATCATACTTTTTAGCCAGAAATACATTTTTTATTCTTCTATACAAATTATAATAAGGTTTATCGTAACTCCTACTTTTTCTATTTATTCCAACTGTACATATTAAGTCTTCTGATACTTTTTGATTAATAAAATGTTCATATGCTAATTTATAATTATCCATCTGCATTAATTCTTCATATATTATATCTACTATTGTAATTTTGTTATTTCTTAACTCTTTAATTCTTGAAATAATATTTTTTGTACTCTCAACAGAAATAGCTAATGGTAATAAATAAGTAAACTCATCAAAACTAAGTTCTCCAATTTCAGTAAGTACCTTTGCTAAAACAATGTATGGTCTAACAATATTATCATTTACCTTTATAGATGTTTTTAAAAGTTGTTTAAAGTAAATATAACTATCTTTATCAATATTCAATTTATTATTATCTCTAAAGTTCCCCTTTGTTGCAATATTGAGAAGTTCATTACCTACTTCTGTTATTCTTCTATCTTCGGTAATTAGACCTATATCAACTAATCCAGATGTCTTTTCCCTTGCATCTTTATCTTTTCGAAGTGCATCTCCTTTAATGAATTCTTTTTCCTTCATAAAATTATAGTAGTCAATTTGCGTTTGATTATTCCAAAACCATTTACCATGTTCCTTTATATGCTTATCATAGAATTCATTCAATAATGCTAATTGCTGCTCAATTTTCAAGTTTAGCTTTGCTGTTCTAAAACTTGTTGTTCCAATTACCCAACAAAAACTCCGATATGGAATATTTATGTGCATGAACTGCCTCCTCAATAATTAGTAATAAGCACTTCTTCGGATATAGAATCTTTATTCTTTCGTTGATAGTTACTATTAGAATAATCTTTGTTTAATATATTTACTTTATATGCATATTTATTAATCCATTCCTTTAATATTAAATTTTCTTTATCTTTAGCTTTTAATACATTTGATAGAGCAAATTTTAAACCTAACTCATCAGCATGTACTAAAAATTTTAATAAATCCTGCTCATCTTCTTCTGTCCAACTTCCATTTTCATTATATGTAGCTAAAGTTATTAAATATGGTGGGTCGCAATATATAAATGTATCTTTTGGTAGGTTTGATAGATTTACTTCTCTAAAATCTTTATTCATGAATACACAATCTTTCTTTTTTAGAGTTTCAGAGAATAATATTAGTTTATTTCTCATATTCGAGTTAAAATCTCTCTTCCCAACAGGTAGGTTAAATTCGCCTTTATTATTAAATCTAATCTGATTATTAAATGAATAGACTATTAAAACATATAACATTGCAAAGTCAATTTCACCTTTTTTAACTTTAAAATTATAATCTTTTCTCAATTTTAAAAATTTATCTTTATTGTAACTTGAAAGTCCTTTGTAGCTATTGCAATTATAATAATCATAACCATGAATATCAGTTCTTGATAAATTATAATCATTAATTATCTTATCAACATTTCTTAATATTTCATCTGTATCCGTTACTTTAAAATAGTGCATTAAATCAATTAAATCTTTATTTATATCATTAAAAATAACCTTTGTGGATTCAGAATTTATACCAACATTGCATCCTCCTGCAAATAAATCCAAAAAACAATTTGTCTTTGGAAAAAGTTGCTTAAAATGTGGTAATAACTGATATTTACCACCAATGTAATTTATAGGAGATGCTATGAACGGTGTTTCTTTTAGCCCTTCAAAAGTTTCACATAAAAACAGTCTTTCAATATTATCATTTATATCTGATTTACCGGTAGAAAAGCTTTTATATTCTTTTTCAAATATAGTAACTTTTCCTTTTTTACTTAATATTGATAATATATCATCATCAGTAATTTTTGCATTTGACCTGTCGTTGCCCTTATTTGACATATTATTGTAAGATAGTAATATATATCTTGCATTTGCTTTACTAACTAAATCCTCAAAAGCCTCGGTTGCTTTTTTTAAACAATAATCACTTTTCAATGACGACCTGTCCATTTTTTTTGCAACACCATACACAGGAGGTTTTTCCCATCTTGCAACATTTTCAAGTAAATGGTAGGCATCGCAATATTGCCTTGAATTATATGGGGGATCTAAATATAATAAATCACAGCTTAAATTTCCTATCAACTCATTTGCATCCATATTATAACATTTATTATTTTCATTAAGGTTTTGATCTGGTAAAAGTACGTTTAATACCAATTCTTTATCTAAATCTACGTTTCTTCTATAAGCATCATAGTGCCCCACTGTATTAGCTATTTTGTCCATTGCATATAAGAGTGATGTGATCAGAATTGCATATTCTTTATAATTAATTTTATTACTTATATATTCATGTTCTATGTGTTCTCTTATGTAACCAATCTTGCTACAATTATCGGCTGAAAAATATGTATCTGCAAAATTATTGCGCATGTAGTTTTCTTCAGATGTTTTGATACTATTATATTTTGCTATATACTTAACAATTTTCTCCTCCGAATACTTCATTGGTGCAAACCAAGCATAATTACTTATATAATTACTAAAAAGTAAGTCATTTGTAATCACCATTTTGTCTTTAAATGCGTGAGCTACCGCTCCCGTTCCACTAAAAATGTCAACTACAATATTTATTCCTGAACAGTTTTCATCAACAGTCTTTCTAATAAATGATGTCAAGGAATATTTATTTCCTAAATATCTCCTGTTATTTATATAGGAACGCTTTAATCCATATATATTTATTAGTTTCATTATATTATCATTTTCAACTCGATTTGGAATGTCTAACAACATTCTTATTTTATTGTAAACCTGATTATTCCAAATATATTCTCCCGTATCAGTTCTATCTAAAATGATTTCTTCATCTTGAATTAATTTATTTAAATATGTATGAGATATTTCTAATTCGTTTGCAATTTCTTCAATAGTAAAAACTTCCATGTATACCTCCTTGCAATAATCGCAAACAACCATATCGGTACATTATCACACCAATTAAAATAAGTCGTTTAATTTTTTTTAGTTAATTAACATCACATTTTGTATATATTATATCACATATTATAAAATTTTTAGTACTTTTATATATTTTCAGTTGATCTTTTTTATTACTTAAATTAATTAATACTCTTTTCTAAACTACTTTTAGTAAATTCAGCTGTTATTTAAATTCAGGCATATTCTTCCTGTATCTGGCGGGGACAAACTGGAACTGAAGATTTATGTTTTTTCTTTCCTTAATAGCCAAATCGGTGAAGTATTGCTTCCATAATTTTTGTATCATGGTTTCATTTAAGGAATATTCCACATTGTCAAGGTTTATGTTTTCTTTAATCTCCCAGGCATTGTCCCCATACACAAGTGCCTTTTTCCTTTTTTCATCAAAGATGATGAATTTTTCAAACTTATACCTGTCGGCAAAATGGTCGGCCAGCAAAACGCTTATGTCGTTGTCGGGAGAATACCTGGCATACAAAATTCCTCCTATATCCGAAAACCTCAGTATGCCTAAGACCCTGTGCTCTTCCCTGGCCACCTTCTTGTATATTTCATGGACGGGAAGAACCTTTTCGTGAGTATAGAAGTTCATGGTGTCTTTTCCGTATTTAAAGGCAAAGATTAAAAATTCCAAAATTATGTTTTCTTTATTGGCAGCATTTGAAAGATAACAATAATAAACGTTGATGTAGGCCTCCCTGGAAATCTTTGAGCATATTGCGTCGCATACGATTTGAGCCTTTGATATGTCCGTTTCTACGATTTCCGATTCATATACAAGGGACTGCTGGTAGTTTGACTTTTCATATATGCCTGCAGCCCTTTCTTTTTTATAATTTTGATAAATGCAGGTCAACAATCCTTCAAAGGTGCCGTCATACAAATAATCTTTCATCTCACAAGAACTCAAATATACTGATTTGCCTTTGAATTTCCTTCATCCTTATCTCGGATTTTATAGCTTCAGGATCAAACTTAACATTGCCGTAATACTTTCCTTTTACAGTAATAAAATATTTTGCCCTTTTGAGGACCGTCCTCATTTTTTTTAGAGAATCATAGGAAATTTGTGCGTTTTTCCTTTCCCTTATTATCCTTTGAGCCCCGGTTACCCCAATACCCGGTATTCTTAAAAGTTCTTCGTAGGAGGCCTTGTTGATTTCTATTGGGTACTTGTCAATATTCCTAAGGGCGTACATCAATTTGGGGTCAAATTCCAGGTCCAGGTTGGGCTCATTTTCGGTAAACAAGTCGGAAGAATTAAAATAATAAAAACGCATGAGCCAATCCGCCTGATACAGCCTGTGCTCCCTCAACAGGGGAGGCATGGTGCTTAAGGCAGGCAGGTTGGGTGATGACATAAGGGGTATGTAAGCAGAATAAAAGACCCTTTTCATCCTGAACCTGTCATATAAATTCTGCGATAAATCAAGAATTGTTTTATCGGTGTCGGGGGTGGCTCCCACTATCATCTGGGTAGACTGGCCCCCCGGAACAAAGCTCCGGGCATTCTTAAAATGAGTCCTGTCTTCTAAGGCACCGGCAATTTCATTATGGATCAGGGCCATGGGCTTAATAATATTCTCTATCTTTTTTTGAGGGGCCAGGAGGGACAAGCTTTCCCTGGTGGGAAGCTCAATATTCACACTCACCCTGTCTGCCAGCATGCCGGCCTTTTTAACCAAAAGGGGACTTGCTCCTGGAATTATCTTAACATGGACATAACCCCAAAAATTATATTTATATCTTAAAAGTTCAAGAACCCTGCAGATATTTTCCATGGTGTGGTCGGGACTTTTTTCGACGGCAGAGCTTAAGAACAAGCCTTCAATATAATTTCTCCTGTAAAACTGAATGGTCAGCTCTGCCACCTCTTCCGGAGTGAAGCTTGCCCTTTTTATGGGATTTGTCACCCTGTTCAAACAATACTTGCAATCGTAAATACAGTCGTTGGTTAGCAGGATCTTTAGAAGGGATATGCACCTGCCGTCGGAAGACCAGGCGTGGCATATGCCGGCCGCAGAAGCATTGCCTATTCCCCCCACCGTATTGTTTTTTCTTTCTACACCGCTGGAAACACATGATACGTCGTATTTTGCCCCATCTGCCAAAATCTTTAATTTTTCAAACAAGTTGTCGTCCATGACCATCACCGTTTTTATTTGATTATATAACAAAATATTCCGGATGTCAAACATTTGTTCGATTCACGGAATATTTTTTATTTTATTATATAATAAGCTTTTGGCAGCTGTTCCCCTGTTTATCTGATTTTAAGGATTTTCCTGGCTGCCCCTACTACAGGTCTGAAGAAAACTCCTTCCATGGTTTTGGCAACTGCCTTTAATTCCTTTCGTATTTCTATATTTTGGGGGCAGTGGAGCTCACACCTGCCGCATTCCACGCATTTTGAAGCAAAGGCCGGCTCTGCGGAAAGTGCACCCAGGGCCTGGGCATACTTCCACCTGTACATCTTTTCATCCAGTAAAAACTTGTCGTTATAGGCCGCAAAGCAACCTGGAATGTTAACTCCGTGGGGACAGGGCATGCAGTACCCGCAAGCTGTGCAGGGAACCTTGATTCTCTCGTTGATGATGGATTTTACCAGGTCAAACACCTCTATCTCCTGATTTGTCAAGGAATCCGATACAGCTTGAGATGCTGTTTCAATATTATCATTTACCTGGTCTTCTGTGCTCATGCCCGACAGGACCACATTCACTTCCTTGTGGTTCCAAATCCATCTTAAGCCCCATTCGGCAGGCGTCCATTGAGGATGGACCCTTTCAAAAATTTTTAAAACCTCTTTAGGCAAATTATTCACTAATTTCCCTCCTCTGAGAGGCTCCATGACAATCACGGGAATTCCCAAGGAATGGGCAAGTTTTAGCCCCGAAAGGCCGGCTTGATTGTTTTCATCCAGGTAATTATATTGTATCTGGCAGAAATCCCACGGATATGCCTTAACAATCAACTCAAAATCCTGCCTGCTCCCATGAAAGGAGAAACCTATGTTTTTTATTGTTTCCTGGCCTTTAAGGTCTTCCAGCCACTCCATAACCCCGAGGTCCGCCATCTTGTCAAACATAGCCTTATCCGTAAGCATATGGAGCAAGTAATAGTCTATACAGTCTGTATTTAGTTTTTCCAATTGGGTAAGCATTATTTTTTTAGCATTATCCAGTTTCTTTACCATGTAGGGGGGGAGCTTGGTGGCTATTTTCACCTTTTGCCTGTAACCGTCCCGGAGGGCTTTCCCTAATAAGGATTCGCTTTGTCCCCCATGATAAATATAGGCGGTATCAAAATAATTGACACCCTTTTTAATGGAATCCCGGATCATCTTGATGGCCCTTTTTTCATCAATTATTCCTGCCTTGGCGGGAAGGCGCATGCAGCCGAAGCCAAGTATGGAAAGTTTATCCCCGTTTTTTTGATTAATTCTGTAGTTCATATTTACCTCTCACCTGCCATATATGTAAATTAGCTCAGTATAACCTGAATTGATTTATCTGCATTATATCATAAGTGCAAGCCGCAGAATCAGCTTGCTTCACACCGATACAATGAATGCATTGGTGCAAAAGCCAGAGCTTTTTCTTCAATGATTGCATTCATTATATCATAGATGGCAAAATATTATTTAATTATTTTAAAATCACCCTTAAGGTGATTGAAATAATTAGCATGTGCATATAGAATATAATAAATCAATAAATATAAATAAGGGGGTATAGAATGAAAAGGGTATTTATTTTTGTCTTAATCTTGATGATGATAATTCCTGTTCAGGCATTTGGAGATGTTTTGCCTCAGGAATTGCCCAAAAAGGAAAAAAGCATTAATGGTGTATTCGAAATTGCAGCAGAAATTGACAACCAATGGATAAAATTAGGCGAACTTGGATTCGGAAAATTTCAAGAAACTAAGGAAATCGATTGCGGTGATTATTTAAAAGGTGAAGATGCTTTAATCAGAATTACACAAAATGGCGGGGGAGCATCTTACCTTGATGCGGTATTTCTTGATGGAGTGCAAGCCGTAAAAGCAAACGGCTCAGAGGGCAAAGTTTTGAGCAAGCTTTCCAAGGAAGATTTGGACGTAACTCCGGTTGAAGACGGGATAACATTGGAATTCAAAGTTAGCGGTAACAATGGTATTTTGAGCGTCACCGGCAGAATTGAACCGGTTGATATAAGCAAAGAACCTCTTCAATTCCCGTTGTTAAACACCCCTAAGAATAAAGATGACATCAAAGAATTTTATACTTATGAAATAAACAGCAACTTTGGAACTGTAATTGCTGATGGCAATATAGAAGAAATCAAGAATAAGGAACCCTTTGTTAAAGAATTCAGAAAAACAGGTTCCGGTCATCCTTTTGGCTATGTTTATTTCTGGGTTATGAATGACGAAGAAAACCTTTATGTAACAATGGATGTCACGGTTGACAATACATATGATGGCGATAAGGATTATGGGAAAGTCTATATTAATACATCTGAAGGAATTAAAGAGTATAAGGTGTCAGTTCCTGAAACCAAATGGGGTAATACTTCATTTACCTATACAGATAAGGTGCCCTATGAACATAAGGTATATGAATTTAAAATCCCTGTAATTGAACTTGGAAACCAGGATGAGATAGAAATTGCTTTTGCGGTTTATGGTACTGCTGTTGCCCCGGACCATGTATACTTTTGAGATCCGGATATAGCTTATGGTGATGATTATTATTTAAGTGTTTTTGCTTGTTATGTCATTAGCGGTGGCGGTTATGGCATGGGGAGCTATATTTGTGGAGAAATATTAGATGAAAACGGAAACGTAATAAGTGATAAATTTTTAATTTATAAAAATTATACCTATAATAAAACCCCGACTGTGGCCTATGATGAAGAACATGAATGTTTCCTGGTCGTATGGTCAGAAGAAATAGGCGAAGAGGGAACTTATTTAAAGGCTTGTACTGTAGATATAAGTGACATTGACAATCCCATTATTGGAGCACCTTTCTCTGTTTCCGGAAACGATAACATGCCCGGTACATATTTTGAATACTATCCGGACCTGGCATACGGCGAAAACGGTCAGTTCTTATTGGTATGGCAGCAAGATTATTCAGTTGTCCATGGAAGATTAATAAATTCTCAAGGTACTATGACAACTGAAAACTTCTCTTTACCCAGTGATGAATATCAGTACAGCCCAAAAGCATGCTATGATTTTCATAATGATGCATACATTGTGACCTGGGAAAGTGATAACTCTATTGAAGCACAAATTGTAAAATCTTCAGGAGAAGTGCCTCTTGATGGTTTTATAAGCATCGCAGAAAACGGCATGTATCCGCATGTTTCAACAAATAATTATGATGATTCTGAAAACCAATTTTTCGTGACCTGGTTTGATTATAATGAGAACAATATAAAAGGACAGTTTATTGAATTAGACCAACATATTCCGAAAAAAGTTGGCAGTTAATTTATAATTGCATCAAGCGATGAAATAAGCTATCCATGTTTTCCTGTGTCACATAGTGATGGTAACAGCAACATGCTTTGCACCTGGGTACCCATTACGGAAGGTTATTACTATGCAAAACTTCAGTATATTGACAAAAACGGAAACTTTATAGGAGATGCCTTTTATACCGATAATGAAGAGGAAGACAGAGACAGATTGAGCATTGATCCTCAAATAGGGATTGCAGGAGATAATAAGGGCTCTATCATCATTGCATACAAACACAGGTATGTACCCGAGCCGGGTGAATATAATCCTGGTGAATTGGAGTTCGATGAGTCTGTTGAATATAGAAACAGCATTGGATATAGAATATTTGGAGAACCCCAGCCGCCTGAACCTCCTGCCCTTGTTGCTGAAATAGAACCGGATTTAGCTTACCATTCGGATTTAGACATATATTTGTCCGTATTTACGGGTTATAATCCTGATACCTATAGTGGTGGGGATTATATTTACGGCCAATTGGTTGATAATAAAGGTAAGCCAATCGGTGAACGATTCCTGATAAATGACGGGACAGACAACGAAGATCCTGATGATGACGGAGAGCTTCAATCACCTTCCGTTGCAGTTGATTCAGACAATAACTTTTTGGTAGCCTGGTCCCAAAGTTATTCTTATGATAAAATCTATGCCTGCAAGCTTGAGATTAACAAGTCAGGTAATACTTATGATATAGATACAGGTACAGCATTTAAGGTATCAAACAATGCTTCTCCAAGCATCCATGAAGCGTATCCGGGTATAGCTTATGACAGCTTAAATGACAGGTTTTTAATAGTATGGCAGCAATACGATTCAACCGGCGGAGAAATAGATAACAGCTGGGACATATATGGAAGTATTGTTGAAATTGATGGTGATATTATTAATATTATTGAAGATACTTTCCCAATTGCAAATGCTGAGAATACAGAAGAGGAGTATCCTTCCGTAAGCTACAGCATCGATGACAATAAGTATCTTATTGCATGGCAGGATTGGGAATGGTACTTAGAAGGGGATGATTATGTAGATAATCTTTATCTCAAGGCTGCAGTAATCGGAGTTGGTGGTGAGGTTTATTCCGTTAATACTGCTACTATTGCTGAAGATGCATACAATCCAAATGTATCCTACAATTACACAGACAACAAATTTTTAATTACTTGGTCAGATGAAATCAGTCATGAAATATTGGGTGCTTATTATAACATACAAAATGATACTCCTGAGATAATCAGCGATGAGTTTGTTATTTCAAGCGTTGATGCTGAAGAAGGCATGGGTTCTGTTTACCCTGCAGCTTATTTCGACGGGAAAGATAAAATGCTTTGTGTATGGAATCCCGGTACATTTGGCGCATATGCCCAATTAAGATATATTGACAGCCAGGGTCCCACAGGAAAAACATTTAATACAAATAAACCTGAAATTGTAGATGGTTATGACCAAATTGCCATAGCCGGAAACTTGAAGGGTGAATTTCTCATTGCCTATGAAAAGGGACAAGAATATGGTGAACTTTATATATTTAACGAATATGAAGACATACCCTCTATCGGCTACAGAATAATATCTGAACCTAAAGTTGAGCCTCCGACTCGTAGGGATTCGACAAAACCTGAAGTTATCGGTCAAATAATCGTTGATGGCAAAGTGCTTAAAAATATTTACTCTGATGACTTGGTTTCAAATAATGAAACCTATTCCTTCGAGGCGACTAAGACCGGAAATGTTGCCAAACTGTGGCTACTTGGGTCTTATTACAAGAGTATTGCTAAGGATAATCCAAACGGCATATTGCAATTAACCTGGGATGCAGCATCCTATAACCTGCCCCTTAAATCCGAAGAGGTATTAAATCAAGTAAATAATATTAAAGATTCCAGGGTAAATATTATTTTAGAAAAGGTTGATGATAAAGAGTTAATTGATACTGCCCTAGCTGCCCTTGAAAAATTAGGGGGTAAAATGGTTTCCGGATTGGTTGATTACAGCGTAACAGTTGAAGGAGAATCAAAAGAAGTAAGGATTGACAAATATAACATGTATGTAAGTCGTACAATGGATAATTTAAGTGATACAGATGCATACAGCACCAGTGCAATGAAATTAACAGGTGATGAGTTCACCTTTGCTCCTTCCGTATTTGACCATGGCACCGCAAGGATTCATTACAGGGGAAACGGTGTATTCGCCATAGTAAACAATCCAAAATCCTTCAGTAATGTAGCAAATCACTGGTCAAAGATGAATGTTGAAAAATTGGCCGCAAGAAATATAGCCTTTGGTAAGAGCGAAGGAATCTTTGCACCTGATGATTATGTCACCAGGGCCGAATTTGCGGTGATGATTACAAGAGCCTTAGCTATAACCGAAGAAGAAGGAACCGTTAATTTTGAAGATGTTAGCGGGTGGTACGAAAAGGATATTTCCACAGCCTATAGTGCAGGCATAATAAACGGCAGAGATGACGGAAAATTCTATCCCAACGAAAGAATCAAAAGAAAAGATATGGCAGTCATGATTTGCAATGCATTAAGGTTTGCCGGCAAGGAAATAACGGTAGAAAATGAGCAAGAAATCCTGGCAAAATTTGTTGACAACTCAACAATAGATGAATATGCAAGGGGAAGCGTTGCCTATTGTGCCAAGGCAGGCATAATTATGGGAAGAGACACAAAGGACTTCGACCCTGATGGAAATGCAACACGGGCAGAAGCCACGGCTATAATTGAGCGTATGCTCAGATACCTTGACTTCATTAATTAGCATAACTTGTCTCCTCAAAAAATGCATTTTATAATTGAATGGGGACATACCTTCAAAGGTGTGTCCCCGGATAAAATGCATTTTTTTAAGCATTTTCAAGTAATCTTTCTACATAATTGGGTATATAAAAGGAGCCCTTATGGAGGTCCGTGTTATAGTAATTTGTTTCAAGACAAAGGGAATTCCATAAGTCTTCTTTTAAATCTTTAAGAGGGTCAAATTTTTTGGAAGCAAAGCCGAAGAGCCAGTGTCCCGACCCGTATGTGGGAATGTGGGCCTGGTAAACCTTAGCTATGGGAAAAATTGATTTTATTTTTTTGTGGGCATTTTTCATGGCTTCCGCATCATAGGGATAATAAGGGCTTTCATGCTGGTTTACCAGTATGCCGTCATCAACCAGGGCCTTGTAGCAGTTTTCATAAAATTCCCTTGTAAAGAGTTCAAGTCCCGGACCCACCGGGTCCGTAGAATCCACTATTATCAAATCATACTCATTCTTTTTCCTTTTGACGAAATTCAGGCCGTCCTCAAAATACAAGTTAAGCCTTTCATCATTGAAGCCGGAGGCTGTCTTGGGGATATATTCCTTGCATATTTCAACAACCTGCCTGTCAATTTCAACCATATCGATACTTTCCACGGTCTTATAACGGGTCAGCTCCCTTACGGTTCCCCCGTCTCCGGCACCTATTACGAGGATTCTCTTAATATGGGGATTTACCGCCATGGGAACATGGACAATCATTTCATGGTATATGAATTCATCCTTTTCGGTGAGCATCAAATAACCGTCTATAACCAGGACCCTGCCAAATTCAGGAGTATCAAAGACATCTATTTTCTGAAAATCACTTTGCACACTAATAAGGTGCCTGTCAACCCTAATCGAAAACTTCACATTATCCGTGTGATTTTCACTAAACCATAATTCCATTCAATTCTCCTCCTGAAATATATTCATACCGCTGAATATTTCAGTCATTTCCTTCCTGAGCAAATCCATTATTTCCAATCGCTTCTTTGGAGAAACATCCTCTACATCCTTATTGAAAAGGTAGTCTTGCAGGTTGATCTCCTTGATCATCATTTTGGTATGAAAAGTATTTGCCTGAAAGATATTGATGTCAATCGCATCATAATGTTTTAAAGTTTCTTTATCTATATAATCTTGTATTGACCTTATATCATGGTCAATAAAGAGTTTTTTGCCATGCAAATCTCGTGTAAAACCCCTGACTTTATAGTCAATGGTTATTATATCCGAATCAAAACTGTCAATTAAATAGTCGAGGGCTTTAAGGGGTGAAATTTCCCCGCATGTGGAAACATCTATATCAACACGAAATGTAGAAATGGCATTATCCGGATGATGCTCCGGATAGGTGTGTACCGTAACATGGCTTTTATTAAGGTGGGCATGTATGGTTTCGCTCTTTAACTGCTTTAGCTTGCCCTGGTTGCATGTAGCATCCAAATTATCGCCTGCCACTGCACCTTCAGCTATCAAAATATTTACTGAAGCCCCCTGGGGATCATAATCCTGCTTTGAAATATTAAGAATATGGGCTCCTATTATATCGGTAACATTGCACAAAATCTGAGTGAGTCTGTCCGAATTGTATTGTTCATCAATATATTCTATATATTCTTTCTTTTCCTTTTGACTTTTAGCATAGGAAACATCATAAATGTTAAAACTCAATGACTTCGTAAGATTGTTAAACCCATATAATGCTAACTTTTTTTTCAACCCAAACATCCCTACCTTTCTTATTCAACTAACACTAAAATTATATATTAACATCCCTGCAAATGCAATAAGTTAAGCACAAACATAATTCCTTCCTTAACATATAATAAAGCAAGATGTAGTACATAACAGGTGTCATGTGCAATGAATGGAGGTTATATAATGAAATACCGTTTAAGTCCCGATAAATGCAGAGATTCAAATATATATAAATTCAATATGAATAATGACTCCGGCAATGAAGGAACCGGGTTTTTGGAAATAATCGTAACAGATGCTCAAACAGATATGCCCTTGGCAAATGTTGATATTGAAGTAATTAAACTGACCATATTCGGCCAATATGCGGAATGTGGCATATCGGAATTAGTTGTAAGGTATTCTACAAGTGTTGATGGTAAAATCCCATTAATAGAACTGCCTGTAATTGAATGGCCATTAAGCCGGTATTTTGCTCAACTGGACATTTTCGGATACCATGGTGTTACCTTGGTTAATATTCCCATATACGAAGGGATTAAAACCATATACCATGTTAAAATGAACCGAATCACCAGTCCGCCCGCTTACTTGCGTGATTATATAAGGACTCCCACAAGGTTAGAGTATTACACTCCTCCCCTTTGGTTTTATTAATTATGAAACATTAAGTACGATTGCCCTTAATTTGTCCTTATCAATTATTTCGATGGTCCCCCTTGAAAGTTTAAGTATACCCTGGGCTTCAAAGTTTTTCAGCATCCTGGACACAACTTCTCTTGCACTTCCCACATATTTTGCAATCTGTTCATGGGTATACTTTATTACATTGGATTTTGTTTTTACTGTTTCATCATAAAGAAAAACCGCAAGCCTTTTATCAAAGCTCATGAACAAGATTTGCTCCACAGCCCACATTACCTCTGAAAATCTTTCGGTTGATTTTTTATATATATAGTTCTCCACATATATGTTTTCACGAGCCAACTTATCAAAGGTTTCCACATTTAGCAGCAGTACCTCCGAATCCTGTTCAGCATCAATCAAAAGATCAAAGGTAATGTTGCTCAATATGCAGGAAGCAGAAAGGATACAGTTTTCTCCCTGAGATATGCGAAAGAGGGTTACATCTCTTCCCTCTTCAGACAATATATAAAACCTGAGTTCACCCCTCCTGACCAATATCAGGCCCTGGCATTCCTTGCCTGCTCCGTGAAGATTTGCACCCTTCTTATAATTTGCGACTACAAAATTATTTAAACACAGCTGTCTCTCGCTTTCGCTTAATTTATCCCAAAATTCCAGATGATCTTCTATGTATTTCACGTCTTCTTTTTTAAGCATGGAGGCCTCCTATAGAATATAAACCAAAGTCTTTTGCTTCCATAATTTTATTCATTATATCACAAAAATAAACCCCTTTCCATCCTAAGAGTAATAAAAAATCCCCTTGTCATCCTGAGCGATAGCGAAGGATCTCATGAGATCCTTCGGGCTAAAGCCCTCAGGATGACACTATGGGATATTCATATCAATAACAGTTTTGATTTATTTATAACAACGACAAAAATATTATTCAAAGCAATTATACAGCCTTTTAAATAAGGAAAAAATTTTTATATACACTATAAATATACAACTAAGCAAATATATAAATTTATATATTAATAATAATTTGAAACAATAATATAGAAACAAAAATTTTTTTGTTTCAAAAGGAGGTAATATGAAGAAAAATAAGTTAACAGCCTTTGTCTTGATAATGCTTCTTGCACTGTCACCAGTTGCCTATGCTTTTGGTACGGTTGCGGCAACAAATCCCGGTTATGAACAGAGGGTGGTCCAGTTGGTTAATATTGAAAGACAAAAAGCCGGCTTGGACCCGCTGTATTATGACAGCAAGATTTCGGACGTAGCCCGGGTTAAATCAAAGGACATGGCTGATTTAAACTATTTCGACCATTATTCTCCGACTTATGGCATGGCAAATAACATGCTGCGCAGATTTGGAATCAATTATTCTTTCTGGGGCGAAAATATAGCCATGGGACAGGATACACCTGAAATAGTGGTTTCCCAATGGATGAATTCGCCAAGCCACAGGAAAAATATCCTTTCACCCTATTATACTTTCATTGGTGTAGGATATTATGTGGATACGGATGGAACCCCGTATTGGACCCAGCTCTTTACCAGTGACGACAAATAAGGCAGCTGTTATAATTGCCAAAAAATGCGCTCTTTTAAAAGAGCGCATTTTTTTGAAAAATCATCTTAAAAACACATACTTGTCCAAGCGGTCAAAAGCCTCTATCACCCTTGACTTGGGCAATGCCAGGTTTATCCGGATGGCATGGGGGTGGTTGAAGGGTCTTCCGTCCTGCCACATGACACCTGCATCGGTACCTGCCTTATACAGCTCATCCAGGGTCATACCATGCTCTTTCAGCCATTCCTCGCAGTCTATATAAAGCATGTAGGTTCCCTCAGGTTTAAAAAACTTGATTCCCTTGTAATTGTTTGCTATATGGTCACAGGCATAATCAATGTTCTCACCCAGGACCATACACAACTCATCAACCCACTCACGGCCTTCCTCTTTATAGGCTCCGATCAAGGCATGCATGGAAAGCACATTCATCTGATTGTAATGGGATTTGCTGCTTTGAGCCCTTACCCGGTCTCTTAGGTACTTGTTGTATATAATGTGATAAGCTCCTACCAGGCCGGCAAGATTAAAGGTCTTGCTAGGGGCATATATGGCAACGGTGCGGTTCTTTGCGTCTTCGCTTACGCTCTGAGTCGGTATGTGCTTGTTGCCGTATAGTATGATATCGCTCCAAATCTCGTCGGAAATTACAAGGCAGTCGTTATTTTTATAGACTTCCATGGCTTGTTCGATTTCTTCCCTCTTCCATACACGTCCGCAAGGATTGTGGGGTGAGCAGAATATTGCCAAATGGATATTATATTTTTAAATTTGGCATCCATATCATCATAATCCATCCGCCATACGCCTTCATCATCCTTAACCAGGGACGAAAGGATAATCCTGCGGCCGTTATTAGTCAGGGATGATGTAAATCCAATATAGGTAGGTGAATGAACCAGTATGTAATCCCCAGGGGCAGAAAATGCATCGACGACGGACATCAGGCATCCCAGTACCCCGTTCTCATAACCAATATGGTCCGGGGTCATACCTGTCACTCCGTTTCGATCTTCATGCCACTTGATAATCGAATCATAATACTCCTTTTTAGGTGTAAAATATCCGAACATGGGATGGTTGGCACGTTCAATGATTGCTTCCTGAATGGTTGGAAGGGTAGGAAAGCTCATATCCGCTACCCACATGGGGATTATGTCAAATCCTTCCTTAGGCGGTTGGGGACCAAATCCCGGTTTTAAATCAACAGCTAGGGAATCCATGCCCCGGCGGTCTATAATACTTGTAAAATCGTATTTCATAATTTACCTCGCAAAATTAATAATGTTAACTCTAAAAACAAGATTAGCCATATTATAACACATTAAACCCGTTCCTTAGCTCTTATCCCTGCATATTATAATATCATACTAATATTATATTGCCTTTATTAATTAAAAGGAAGGAAATTATCATGAATAATTATTGTTTGAGGTCATTCAACATGGGCAGATACAATTATGTATATCCTTGCTGGAATGTTTGTCAAAACATTAATAACAATTCACAATATGAGGATGCAACCGGATTCATGAGGCTTCATATAATAGATAAGGTAACCGGAGAAGATATACCTTACGCCACAATAACGATCTATGTGACTGATGAGGAAAGGAGAGACATTCCCATCATGCATCTGGTTACAACCATAAATCCCGCAAGAATAGAACTGCCTATAGCCAACAAGTTAGGAACCTTAATAGAAGGACCCGAATACAACTTTTCAACCTATAATATAAGCGTGGACATTTTCGGATACTTTACCAACATTATATATAATAATCGTTTATTCCCTAATGTAACAACCGATTTTGTAATAGAAATGATTCCGATTACCCAGCCTCAACAACAGCCGATCATAGAAAGGAGAACAGAGATTCCTCCCCACCCGAGAGATGTATTGGAAGAATAAAAAGGTTCTAACCCCAAGAGGTTAGAACCCTGTTTCTTCCAGCACATCATGGTATTTCGGTGTTTTATCCATTTGGGCAGCTACAAAGGGGCAAATCGGCCGGATTTTTTTGTTTTCCTTTCTGGCCCAGTCTACCAATTCCTTAAGTATCATCTTGCCCACTCCTTTTCCGCCTAATTCTTGGGAAACCCTGGTCCCTTCAGCTACTATTATGCCTTCCTCATCGACGGAAAAAATTATTTCTGCCAAAGGAGCATCTTCTTCGCCCAAATAAAATTTATTCTTTCCTTTTTTTATTTCCATTAATTTTTCCTCCCCTGGCTAAAATGCCGGTACATAATTTTTGCGCTTGTGATTTCCCCCATTGTCATCTTGCCCTTTAAAGTTTTTTGTTTTCCCTTCCTTTCTTAGCATGATATTATAACCTGATTAAATTGTCAATTATTAGTTATTTTCTTGATAATTAAGAAAACCATGTAATTTATTGTATTAAATATTTGTTTTAATTAAACCGCTTTTATTTGTAATACTATACTTATGGGGAAAAAATGACGGGAGGGATTGTCATAGGAATTATATTTGCTCTCCTTGCGGGACTCTTAATGAGTGTCCAAGGAGTCTTCAATACCAGGGTCATGGAAACATCAAATATGTGGGCTGCAACAAGCTGGGTCCATATATCGGCTTTTGCCGCAAGCATGAGCTTATGGTTTTTTACGGGGAAGGAAGCCTTGTTTTCAGTGTTTGACGTGAGCCAAAAATTATACTTGTCAGGCGGGGTCATCGGTGCCTTCATTACATATACCGTAATAAAAGGAATATCTGATTTAGGGCCTACCCAGGCAACTATGCTGATTCTCCTGGCCCAATTAATTGTTGCTTATTTAATTGAAGTGTTTGGTTTATTCGGTGCGGAAAAAATTTCTTTTGATTGGATAAAATTGATCGGGGTTGCACTAATGGTTTCGGGAATTATTGTGTTTTGCAGGAGATAATATTTGAAATTCCAAGAAAGGCAACTTTTTTTGAAAATGAAAAAGTGGCTGCCCATCAACGGATCCGACCGTTTATGTACAGCCACGTTTTTTTTACAAATGTTATTTAAGATTTACAATTTTAGCTTCAGCTCTTGTAGTCGTAGCTGCCTCTTTACCCGCCAGGCGGCCAAATACAAATGCCTGCAATAATCCGTTTCCTGACATGTATCCCGGACCGGCTGTAGCAGAGAAGCCTTCCATTACTCCTCCGGCTGCATATAAGCCCTTGATTAAAGTACCGTCTTCTCTTAAAACATGACCTACCGTATCTGTTACAAGACCGCCTTGTGTATGTCTTAAGTCAGCTGTTATTTCGATAGCATAGTAAGGTCCGTCAAAATTATCCGGGAATAATGCCCTGTTTTAAGGATGTATCTGTTCCTATGACGGCTATCCCAAATTGTTTTGAGACAGCCCCCTTTGAACTATCAATTCCTTTAGAACAAGAACTTTATGCTGCTAATAGCATAAATTATAACAAAGATTTATAGAAAGGAAATGAAAAGATGAATCATCCGGTTTGTTCTAATTATAAATTAAATACTAATGGAACCGGTTCATTAGAAATCACAGTAACCGACAGTATAAACATACCTTTATCGAATGTTTTAGTTAAAATTTTCAAAATGTCATATGAAGGAGTATATAATGAAAGTGCGGCGGGTTTATTGATTGCACAACTTTACACAAATAATAATGGAATAATCAGTATAATTTTACCGGCATTAAATGAGTTATCGAGTCCTAATGAATACTATGCAGCAAGTATTTATAAGGATGGTTTTTATAGTGCTTATATTTATTATATTCAAATCTACCCAAATATTCAGTCAATATATGAGGTATATTTAACCCCTTGGATTGCAGGTCAGCCTGAAAGGATCAGACTTTTTTTCCAGCCAAAAAGAAGAGCTATTCATGAGCATTAGTCTTGTGTTTTTATCATTTTAAACACTTTTTTATTCGCATAATTTGAAAAATGCGTCGATGCTATTAATCTTGTATTGTGTTTTCATTTATTCTTTTTCAAATATGTTATAC
>DAOOVO010000070.1:0-20537 GCA_035370245.1 Pseudobacteroides sp. | reverse complement strand
TATTTACACTATAAAGCTATATTAAAAAAGCGGACATTTAATATTGCAATTTATAAGATTGAGATATTTGTCAGAAGAATCTTGACATTCGTTTTTAAGGACAATATAATGAATAATATCATTTTTGTATACAATGTTTTGCACAAACTAAGATGTTTGACAAAAAATCAAAATATTGTTTCGATAAATTAACAGGAGCGGTTTCCCGGCTCTTAATCATTATATATAATGAGAGGAATAGAATATATGATAGCGGATGAGAGGAACGATGTGCCCAGAAAAAGCAAATCAGATATTGCCTATGAATATATTAAGAAGGGGATAATTGAAAAAAAGTTTTTTCCTGGCAATCAAATTATTGAGGAAGATATAGTGAAAGCTACCGGTGTGAGCAGGACTTCTGTCAGAAAGGCTTTAAATCTGCTTCAATATGAAGGGATATTGGAAGGAAAGACTACAAGGGGAATTATCGTTGCCAAGCATAGTGTTGAAGATATAATATCAACTTTCCGGATAAGAGAAGTGTTAGAGACCAATGCTTTTGAACTCGCTGTTAAAAATATTGATGATGAAGCAATTCAAAAGATGAAGGAATATAATGAAGGGTTGAGAAAAGTCTCCAGAAATTTTAATATAATTGATTTTGTGAAATATAATAAAGACTTCCACTGGGTAATTGCAACAGCCACAAAGGACAAATATTATATGAAATATCTAAATGAAATATATAATAATATCGCGGTATATCTTTTATTCTATAACAGTACGGTAGATGACAAGCGCTCAATAGGTTACCATAACACCATAATTGAAGCTTTGATTGAAGGCGATGTGGAAAAAGGAAAGGCAGCAATAATTGCTGATAATTATTGTGGAATAGAAGACCTTGCGATAAAGTAAGGGATTTCCTTGCAGGCAGGACGTATTGTCCTGCTTTTTTTGTACTTGACCATGTATACAAATTAGAGTACAATTATTTAATAAATGGTTAGCATAGCTTATAAGAAATTTGAGGTGTATCTATGAGCGAGACAAGAATATCAATACTTAAATGGGAAGAAGGCTTGGTGCCCATGGGGTTAATGCAGTTGGAATCACTTACAGGCAACAGTACCAACCCTGATTCATATACATTTCCTGTAAAGTTTGTACAAGTTCCGGGAGCCTGTACAGAAACGGTTATTATAAATCCGAGTCAGGAAGTATTGAAAAGCATGATCGAAATCGGTAAGAACTTGGAGAAGGAAGGTATTAAGGCGATTGCAACAAGTTGTGGATTTAATGCAATCTTCCAACAAGAATTGGCAAATGCACTATCTATTCCGGTATTTTCATCAGCCCTTTTACAGGTTCCCTTTGTTCAAAATCTTGTCGGAACCAAAAACGGAGTAGCTGTAATAACTGCAAATAAAGCATCTTTGACAAAAGATCATTTGCAGGCTTGTGGAATAACTGATGATATGAATGTATATGTATATGGACTTGAAGATGCAAGTGAATGGGGCAAAATATTTGATAAGCCGGAAGAAGCCATTGATATGGAGATTGTTGAGCATGAAATAATAGACACGGCAAAAAAGGCACTTTCTGAGCATGCAAATATTAAAGCTATTGTTTTAGAATGTACAGACCTTCCCCCATTTGCGCAGAAAATCAGAGAAGTTACGGGATTGCCCGTTTTTGATTTTAATACAATGGCAAACTATGTTGCACTTGGAATAGGAAACATTTCTTTATACAAACAGGGAGTAGTATAAAAATGTCATGATAATGCTTTTGACTACTTAGAGGATAAAAAGATGCATGGTACCTAAAATATAGGAACCATGCATCAATAATTATTTATTAGTTACCTAACGCATATGCAGCTGCTTCTTTTCCCGCAATTGTTCCTGATGCTATGGCAAGACCATAGAATGTTCCGGGAACATCGTAGTATGGAGTGCTGTACAAGCTTCCTGCATCTGAACCGGTTACATACAAACCGGGTATTGGTTTATTGTCACTTCTTAAAGCTCTTAAGTTTTCATCAACCCTTACTCCACCAATTGTGCTCCATGCACTGAATTCATTTTGAACTATATAGAAAGGAGCTTCGGTTATAGGTGATAAATACATGGGCTCTTTTCCGAACTGTGAATCGAATCCGGCGGCAACAAGTTCATTGTATTTGTCAACAGTTTCTTTTAAGTTTTCCATTCCAAAGAATTTTGCAAGTTCTTCAATCGTATCCGCTTTATAAACCCATCCTTCTTTAATGCCTTCTTCTATATCAGCGTCAAGATTAGTTAATACCCTGCCTTTGAAGTATTCTCCTATTACCCAATCATCAGGAGCCCCTTTAGCTCTCGTATATTCATATAAACCAATTTCTCTCATGGCATCTACATATGCCTGGTCTACAACTGCGTAAAAAGGACTATGACGCATAATAGGTTCACTTCCATAGGACATGGGATAATCTACCAGCTTTCCTTCGTCCATGAAGCGGTTACCCTGGGCATCAACGTTCAATGCACCGTAGAAACCAAACTTAAAGGCTGTATTTTGGTCAAATTTATCTTGTTTTGCACTTCGTGTCGCCTTGGTATTTGTACCGCCGTATTCATTTCCGCAAAGGCCAAAAGTTTTATCAATTACGGCTCCTACTTCTTGTGCCATTCTGATACCATCGCCTGTGCTCAAAGACCCTCCGGCCGGGTTAAATTTTGCACCTGAGAAATGCTCGGCAATCATTTGTCTGTTTCCTATAAAACCACCTGTTGACAAGATAACTGCATCTGCATAAATGGTAACTTTTGTTCCGTCTCTTTTCTGTGCTTCAATACCAACAACCTTATCGCCTTCTGTTATAAGCTTTTTACCTGTTGTATTGAAGAGTACTTCAACCCCATCTTCTTCTAAGGTTTTTTCCCAAATATTAATTCTGTCAGAGTAGGGGGTTAATATCAGGTGGAATCCGCCGTATTCGCCTTTGAAAGGAGTTTCAAATCTAAAGTTTGCTTCCTTAAATTCATAACCCATTTCCATCATTTGAGTTACCGCTTCAGAAGAGGTTTCCAGGCATCTCCTTACTAATGGCGCATTTACGGACCATTTTGAATAATTCATCATGTGGAAAAATGCTTTGTCAACGGTAAGTTTGGAATTCTGAGCTCTTAATACGGGAGTATCAATAGCAAAAGGACCTGATACTCTTAAACCGTTTGTTACTGCAATTGAAGCACCTTTTTCAACAGCCATTACTTTTGCCCCTTGGGCTGCTGCGTTATGTGCTGCCATGAAACCGGAACCGCCCAAACCAACAATTACAACATCAACTGTATATTCTTCGTCAGGTCCGGCTTCTTTTGTAACCTTATTTGCTCTTAAGGCACTTACATCTCCACCGGCTTTTTCTACTGACTTAGAAACCGCATTGATAACTGCCATGCTTGACATGGTTGCACCGCTTACAACGTCAACACCAAGGCTTTGATTATCAATGATACTCTTTATTACTTGAGATTCTACCATTGATACTAATTCCGGGGTTTCATTATGTTCTGTTATTTTAATGTCTGTTATTTTTGTATCAGAAAAAGTTGTTTCTACATTGAGGTAGGACAGATAACCATAAACTTTTTCCGAGTAGGTGCCTGCTTTATATGATTGTGTTGCCGGTTCTTGTTCTTCATTATCAGGTTCTTCCGGCTGTTCCGGCTGCTCAGGCTGCTGAACTGCAGGCGGCTCTTGACTTGCCGGCGGAGTGGTGCTGCATCCGCTGACCATTGTAATAATCATTAATAAAGCAAGCAATAGGCTAAGATAATTTTTGATTCTTTTCATTTCTTCCTCCTATACCCTTGGTAATATTTTAACTTAGTTTGGAGTATAAACTATGAACATAGTTTAGAGTCAAGAGGAAAAAACAAAAAATTATCAACCTTCGATAGGGACATATAAGATTTCTATATCATTTCCATATTCATCAAGGTTAAGAAAGGTTGGAAAGAGTATGACATCTCCTCTTATACGAAGATTATACCTGTTCAAATATTCGAAAAGATCATGATAGGATTCTATAGTCTGGCTTTTGCTTCTGGATACCTTGCGCTGATAGTAGACGCATTTTCCTAATTCTATACGTTTTATTTTTCTGTTATCACACTTCTTCAGCAAGGGTTCTTCAGATACGGGAAGCGCAAAGCAATAGCTGGGGTTAATAGAATTGCTGCCTGCTATCAGCTCATCTTTTTTTATTATTCTGGCGCAGGCGGCTATGGGCATTACATCGGCAAAACATTTAAGTTCTTTTTTGTTTTCATTTGATATGGAGAAATCTATTCCGTTTGAAGCTAAAACATAAAGGTAATCTTCCATAAATTCAATTCTAAAGTTATTATCAGGTTTCGAATTTAATAAGGAAAGTGCTTTGTTTATTTTTTTCATTCGGCTGTTCATAATGTTAATTTGTATTTGCAGTTCTTCTTTTTTATTTTCTAAAGAATTGATAAATATGTCACCGGATTGTTTTTTATCTATGATTTGAACAGCTTCTTTAATTGTAAATCCATATTCTAAAAGACTTCGAAAGGCATTTACTCTAAAGGCATCCCATCTTGTGAAAAACCTGTAACCATTGTTTTCTTTGTGAACTTTAAGCAACCCGTATTTTTCGTAAAACCGGACCTTTGACTGGGTTAATCCTGTCATATTTGCGAAATGACTTATTTTATACATGAATTACCTCCTATGAATTCAAGCCATGGAACATTTAGAATATTATAGCATATACACTAAAAAATACAATCAATCTTGTAATCAAATAAAAAATTTGGGAAATGCAATTTGTTTTTCAATAATAAATATGTTAATATTTAAGATAAATATATTATTATTACTATAAGAATTGTAATAAATCAAAAATCATTATATAATATAACCTACTATTAAATATTGAAATATTATTGATGATGACATACAACAGGAGGTTTTTATGAAATATTTGGCTAAAGACGAGAGTAAGTGTATCCAGTGCGGTACTTGCGAAAGCATTTGCTCTAAAACATATTTTAAAGAGGATAATCCTGAAAAGTCATGCATACAAATCAAAAAAGAGGACAGCCCTGAAATAAATGTTTGTAATCAGTGCGGAGAATGCATCGACATTTGTCCCGTTATGGCAATAAAAAGGGACAAGTTGGGTGTGGTGAGAATTGATAAGAAAATTTGCGTTGGTTGTTTTATGTGTGTGGGATTTTGCCCTCTCTTGTCCATGAGGCAGCATGATGATTATATTGAGCCTTTTAAATGTATTGCATGCGGATTATGTGCCAGGGAATGCCCTACGGGAGCAATATATACAGCTGAAAGAAGCGATGAAGAAGCAAGAGAAATGCCTTTAGATAAGATTTTTAACAGGTAGGAGGACGAAATGGATATTACTAAAATGAAAGAGAATCATAAAGTCTTAGCCGAATATAAGTATGAACCGGGACAGATAGACAAAGGATATACAAACAGGACGCTGTATGTTAATATTTCTGACAATACGATAAGCTCAAAGCCGGTAACCCAAATGATGAAAGAAAAATTTGTTGGAGGAAAGGGTTTTGGCCTTTGGTATCTTTGGAATGCAACGACTCCCGAAACTAAGTGGGATGACCCGGAAAATGAAATAATTATTTCGGGGGGTCCTGCCTGCGGTATAACTCAATATGCCGGCGCAGGAAAATCATTGGTATGCAGTATTTCGCCCTTGACGGATATTCCCATAGATTCAAATGTAGGCGGATATTTCGGACCCCTTTTGAAATTCTCAGGCTGGGACGCTCTTGAAATACAAGGCAAATCTGATAAAGATGTGATAGTATATATTGACGGGAATAAGGGCCTTGTAACAATTGAAGAGGCACCCCTGGAGGCTTTTGATGCTCATGTTTTGGGAGAGCAGCTTACCGAAATGTATGCGGACAATGAAGCTGACAAAAGAAATGTAGCTGTTGTAACTGCAGGAAGCGGGGCCGAACATTCACGATTTGGAATTTTAAATTTCACCTTCTATGACCCCAGGAGAAAAGTAACAAGACTAAAACAAGCAGGCAGAGGCGGAATAGGAACCGTATTCAGAAATAAAAAGCTTAAAGCCTTAGTTGTAAAACTCAGCGGAGTAAAAGGCAATTTAAACAATCCATTTGATCAGTCCATAATAAACAAAACCGGAATAAAATATCATAAGGAAGTTCATGATTTGGACCACTTGCAAAACAATATGCGTAAAATAGGTACGGCAAATATTATTGAGATAATGGATGCCTATGATTTGCTTCCTGTTATGAATTTCCAGTATGGTTGCCATCCGGACACGGAAAAAATCAAATCCACGGTATTTATTGAAAAATATTTGACCCAGGGAGTTCAGGACGGCTGCTGGTACGGGTGTTCAATGTCCTGTGCCAAAGCTGCAGATAATTTCCTTATTAAAACAGGACCTTATAAGGGACACAGGGTTACCGTGGATGGTCCAGAATATGAAAATGCAGCAGGCTTAGGGGCAAATTGCGCTATATTTGACCCGGAGCATATTTTGGAATTAAACTTCTATTGTGATACCTATGGAATAGATACAATTTCATTTGGAACTGCGACAGCTTTTGCAATGGAGTGCTATGAAAGGGGAATTATCAACAAGGAAATAACAGGTGGTTTAGAATTGAATTTCGGCAACTTTTATGCATCAGTTGAACTCCTGCACCAAATGTCTAAGGGAGAAGGCTTTGGAACAGTGGTAGGTCAGGGAGTTCACAGGATGAAAAAATTATTCGTTGAAAAGTACGGAGCCGATGAAGAATTCTTATTTGATATAGGAATGGAGCAAAAAGGCCTCGAGTATTCCGAATACAACCCGAAGGAATCCCTGGCCCAGCAGGGAGGATACGGTTTAACCAACAAAGGACCTCAGCACGATGAAGCATGGCTGATTTTCATGGATATGGTAAACAATCAAATACCAACCTTTGAAGATAAGGCAGAAGCTCTTCATTACTTTCCTATGTTTAGAACCTGGTTCGGCTTGTATGGTTTCTGCAAGCTTCCCTGGAATGATATTGTTCCAGCCGACAATAAATATACCGATGAGCCTGCAAAAGTGCCTGAACATGTACAAAATTATCTTGATGTTGTATATGGTGTCACTGGCAAGAAATTAACCGTTGATGACATGATAAAAGAATCTGAAAGGGTTTATAACTTCCAGAGAATTTTTAACATAAGAATGGGTAAGGGTTTAAGAAAAGATGACAGAGTTCCATATCGCTCAATGGGTCCGGTAACAAAGGAAGAATATGAATCAAGGCAGGAAAGGTATGACAAGCAGCTTAAAGAGTTAATCGGTTATGATCCGGAAGGCAAGACTACCGAAGAAAAAATGGCGGTATTAAGAGAGTATAGAGAAAAGCAGTATGAAAAGCTTATAGATGCCGTCTATAAAAGAAGGGGCTGGAATTCAAACGGGGTCCCCACATTGGAACACCTAAAATACCTGGATATGGAACTTCCTGAATTGATAGAAGTAATCAAAGACCTGCAATAATATATAAGACAAGGGACAGGGTGCAAAACCCCGTCCCCATGATCATGCGGAGGTGGTATATATTATCAAACTAAACAACAGGGATTTTCCCTGGGAAGAAGGGCTGACAGTAGAAAAAATTATAGAGAAAAAAAGTTTCACCTTCCCTAAAATAATAGTTAAAGTAAACGGTAAACACATCGAAAAGGAAGATTATGCAACAACTATAATTAATGACGGCGATAATGTTCAAATAATACATCTCCTGGCAGGGGGTTAATTAAAGACATGAATACCCCATATAGTGTCATCCTGAGGGATTTAGCCCGAAGGATCACATGAGATCCTTCACTTCGCTCAGGATGACAAGAGGGTTTGTCATTAACAAGAAACCTTGCGGTTTCTTTTTTAATATCTATAATTTTTACATATAAAAATATGTAAGTATATTTAAATGTCAAAAAAATTGACTGCTATATAAGCATTTGGTATTTTATTGTGGAAAAGGTTATCAAAAATTCTTAATTTATGACTACGAATAATTATATAGATAAATTGGCATTAAATTTGCAAAATACATAATTAAATAAAGCAAAAGGAGGAAATAGATGGATAAACCTAAAATAGGTGTTACAACAGCATGGAGTGTTGAGACATGGGGCGATTCAATAGAAAGTCGTGGTTATAATTATGTAGGCAGAACCTACATTGAAGCTATAATTTCCGCGGGCGGTATCCCCATATTAATCCCACAGGTAGATCATGACGATATTGATGAAATCCTTGCCAGTGTTGACGGAATCTTATTTACCGGCGGAGGAGATGCTAAAAAGTTTTCAAAAGATGATCTGCCGGGCCTAAAGGAACAACAACCAACCAGGTATGATTTTGAAGCCAAACTGCTTAAGTCAGCAAAAGAAGCTAATAAGCCCATTTTAGGAATTTGCAGGGGCTTTCAAATGATCATTGAAGTTTTTGGCGGTTCACTGTCAGCAAGTGTAGTTGACGGACATAAGCAGAATATTTACGGCGGTAAACCCTGGCACGAGGTTTCGATTAAGGAAGGCAGTTTTCTGTATAGTATAGTAAATGACAAAAAATGGGATGTGAACAGTTTTCATATCCAGAAGGTTGAAAAGGTACCTGACAATTTTATAGCAACTGCCGTAGCAAATGATGGGGTTATAGAAGCTGTCGAAAGCATTGATGCATTTATAGTTGGTACTCAATTCCACCCGGAGGAATTATTATGGGGGGATAAAAGGGCTGAACTGGTTTTTGAAAAGTTTATTGAAAAATGTAAAAAAGGAGGTTGCCATGACTGAAAAAACCAAGAAAAACAGTTTTATTGAGGGATTGAAGAATCCTAATTCTTATGTAATTATTTTGTCCTTAATACTTGTATGCATGATTTTAACCTGGATCGTGCCTTCAGGCAGCTATGAGAGGGTACAGGATCCGGCTTCAGGCAGAACTGTTATTGATCCGCAATCGTTTCATTATGTAGAAGATAAGTCAGTAAATATATTTGGTATGCTTAAAGCGATACCAAAAGGCATTTCTGCTTCCGGCGGTATTATTGCCTTTATTTTCATTATTTCAGGAACGGTTGAGCTTATCAGAAGCACAGGTGCAATGGATGCAGCTATTATTTACCTGGTTCAAAAGATGAAAGGCAAGGATACGCCCTTATTGATATTTGTGACTTTCCTGTTTACAATGCTGGGAGCTGTTTTCGGTTTTGCGGAAGAAACCATACCATTTATTCCTTTAGGGATATCCATGTGTTTGGCTTTAGGTTATGACAGAATGGTTGGATTTCATGTTGTGAGAACTGCTGCCTGGATTGGGTTTGCAGGGGCATTTTTAAATCCGTTTTCAATAGGAGTTGCCCAAAGTATTGCCGAACTCCAACTGTTTTCCGGATTGGGATATCGTATTGTTTGCTACATAGTATTTTTCCTGATAGGTCTTTGGTTTATTTTGGGTTATGCAAAGAAAGTTAAAAATGATCCTACTCAAAGTGTATTATATGGATATCAGGGTCAAAGAGACGAAAGCGATTTCCAACTCATGGACGTTAAAGAATTTACAACAAAACATAAATTAGTCCTGCTAACTTTCCTGGTATGCTTAGGATTCTTGGTATTTGGTGCAATAAAGTATGGCTGGTACACAACAGAATTATCAGCTTTATTCTTAGGTTTTGGAATTTTAGCCGGTTTCATAGCCGGGTATAATCCGAACCAAATTGCCAGAGAATTTACAAAGGGAATGAAAAGTGTTACCTATGGAGCTCTGATAGTAGGTTTTGCACGAGCAATAGTAATTATTCTTGAAGAAGGAATGATACTTGATACCATAGTTTACAGCTTCTCACAACCTTTGCTGGGATTGGGTTCTTCTATAGCAGCCATAGGAATGTTTATAGTACAATCATTCTTGAACTTCTTTATTGGGTCAAGCAGCGGTCTGGCAGCGGCAACTATGCCTATCATGATTCCTTTAGCAGATGTTTTGAACATTACAAGGCAGACAGCCGTTCTGGCTTTCCAGTTTGGCGATGGTATCACCAACATGTTGTGGCCGGCAATGATTTATTATTTAGTATTTGCAGATATCCCATATAACATTTGGTTCAAGCATGTTTTGAAGTTAAATATTATACTGAGCGTGGCAGGAGCTGTATTAGTTGCAATAGCCCAAATGATTAATTACGGCCCGTTTTAAACTTAATATGAAACCCTATCACAAAAGTATAATGTGATAGGGTTTATTTTATTTGAGAAAAATTGATCAATATGTTACTATATATTAAAAGGGGGTGACTCAATGAAAAAAAATAACAGAAGTATGCATTTGAACCTTTTGTCCGATACAATTAATAAGATAAGCAAGTCAACTAATTTTCAAACTACGGCAGAAATAATATTTGGATTTATAAAAAGTTTCATTAACTTTAACATGGCAGTTATTTATAAAATAAATGAAAAGGACAATATCTTGGAAATTGTTTCCTGTCTTGGCTCTGATACTGAAAAACTAAAAAAAAGAATGCCTTTTAAGGTAGGCGAGGGGGCAGTCGGCTTGGTTGCCAAGAATAAGACCCCGATTCTTATTAATGATGTATTAGTAAATAAAGAAATCCAGGTAAGGCAATATTGTGACGAAGACCCTCTTATTCGTTCCTTTTTGGCGGTACCCTTGGTTGTCGGTGACAAAGCAATAGGTATTTTAAGTATTTCAAATTCACAACCGGAACAATATGATGATTATGATGTACAAATGATTAATATTATTGCATCACAGGCAGCAGTCTTACTGGAATTAAATAATAATATTACCGAAACCCAAAGATTTTCAAATAAGATACTTGATAATGTAAACAGCGGTATTATAGTTGTTGATAAAAACTGCAATATTATCAAGTTGAATAAATCCGCAGAAAGCATTACCGGCTTTAAATTTGAAGAAATAGTCGGCAGTAACCTTCTAGAAGAACATTTGATTTTGGATAATGAGGAAAAATTTTTATATAAGAGTTTTAATGAAGGAAAAATTTATTTTGAAGAGCCGGGAATCATGATCAGGAAAGATGAAAAAGTAATCAGGGTACGGCTCAGTACTTCCCTGATGAATGATGAAGAAGGAAATATAAAAAGCTGCATATGTATTTTTAGAGACAATACTGAAATTGAAAACCTTCAAAGCCGTATAGCAATGTCGGACAAGCTCGAAGCATTAGGCAGGCTTACAGCTGGTTTAGTCCATGAAATCAGGAACCCTCTTCTTCCGATAAGGAATGCAAGCGAATACCTGCTCAGTAAATATGCCGACAGGGATGAAAATGATGAAATGAAAAGTTTATTAAAAATAATAAATGAAGAGAGCGAGAGACTGAACAGGGTGTTGGAAGGCTTTGTTAATATGGGGAAAAACAGCTTTTCATCAATAGGCTATTGCAATTTAAAGGAAGTTGTAGATGAAGTTTTAATATTGCTGAATTACACCCTAAGGAAAAGTGATATTAAAACAAGGGTTAGCTTAACTCATGACGATATTATTCTGCCCTTTTATAAGGATAATTTAAAACAAGTTCTTATAAATTTTATATTAAATTCAATTGATGCAATAAATTTGAATGAAAAATCCAACCAAAGACTTATTGCCATTAGCGGTACCCAAAATACTGAAAATGCAATAATTACTATTGAAGATACTGGTAAAGGGATTCCCAAAAAAGATCTTCATCAAATATTTGATCCGTTTTATTCTACAAAAGAACAGGGTACCGGTATGGGTTTATATGTGGCATTTAATATTGTTAAGAGTTCAGGAGGCCATATTGACGTTGAAAGCAGTGTTGAAAAAGGGACAAAGATTACTTTAACCATTCCACTGGAGGGGGAACGCAGGTATGAATATTAATATTTTAATTGTTGATGATGAAAAATCCATAAGAGAAACTTTAAAAATTATTTTAAATAATTTAAACTACAATGTTTTTACCGCTAAGGACGGGTTTGAAGCAATTCATATTATAAAAAACAATATTATTGATATTATGGTTACCGATCTTCGCATGCCCGGTATGGATGGAATAGAGTTAATGCAAAAGGCATTGGAAATTGACCCTTCAATTGAAACAATTTTTATATCTGCATATGCGGATATAAAAGCAGCCGTTAAGGTAGTGAAAATGGGGGCATTTGATTATGTGGAAAAGTCCTTTTCAACAGATGAACTAATATTTACAATAGAAAAGGCAGTAAAATTAAGAAAACTAAAAGAAGAAAACCGAAGCCTGAGAAGAAGGGTTGAAGGGAAGTACAATTATGACGGAGTAATTGCCAAAAGCGAGGCCATGCAAAAAATTATTGATATGGTTAACAGGGTGGCAAACAGCAAAGCTAATATATTGTTAACCGGGGAAAGCGGTGTCGGGAAAGACGTTATAGCTAATTACATTCACAAGAAAAGCAACAGGGCCAACAACAGCTTCATTGAAATTAACTGTGGGGCAATACCGGAAAATTTGATCGAGTCGGAACTGTTTGGACATGAAAAAGGTTCTTTTACCGGGGCCGATCATACAAATAAGGGCAAGTTTGAACTGGCTGATAAAGGTACCATATTTCTGGATGAAATCGGAGAACTTCCCTTACATGCCCAGGTTAAATTTTTAAGAGTATTGCAAGAAAAGCAAATATACAGAATAGGTTCGGAAAGAAAAATAAATGTGGATGTCAGAATAATAGCCGCAACCAATAAAAATCTGAGCGAAGAAGTTGAAAAAGGAAATTTTAGAGAGGATTTATATTATAGATTAAATGTCGTTAACTTATACATTCCTCCTTTGAGAGACAGAAGAGATGACATTCCTGTTTTGGCTGAAACTTTTTTAAATGAATTTTCAAAGGAATATAACAAAAATATTAAATATTTTGATGTTGAAGCAATGAATTATTTAATGGACTATGAATGGAAGGGAAATGTGCGGGAATTAAGGAACGTAATAGAACGTGCGGTTTTAGTAGCTAATGATGATGAAATATTGCATAAAGACTATCTTCCCAAGGAGCTAACAGGATTAGAACAAGCAGACGAGAATAATGTAAAGAGAGAAAAGACCTTGGCTGAATATGAAAAAATGATTATAGAAAACACTTTGAAAAGATACGACGGCAATAAAACCAAGACCGCAGATGTATTGGGTATAAAGCGCCAGACCCTGTACAATAAGTTAAAAGACTATAATCTGGACAGTTAAAGAATATTACAATTAAAACTTGCGATTAAATTATAACTGTCAAAAATATTTACACTATTTACAAGCATAGACTGAAAACTGCACATTATAGGCAATGTTATTCTTTGGCACGTTTATTGCTAAATATATTGTAGAATTAATATTACAATATTGGAGGCATTAAATGAATAAAAAAGAGCTTAGGATACTTTGTCCTAATGGGCACTTAGGTTTTTCCCCAACAAAAGAAGAAAGTTTTTGGATAGGTGCAAAAACAAAGCCGGATTACTATTGCAGTGATTCCGGTAGTGATGATATAGGACCGGGACCTCTTGGAGAAGACAAAAGCGTAAGTTTATATGTTTGGCAAAAACATGACCTGGAACTAATGCTGTTAGCATCAAGAGAACAAAATGTTCCTATGATTATAGGGTCGGCAGGAGATACCGGGACTAACAGCAGAGTTGACATGTATGTTCAGATTATAAAAGATTTAGCAAAAGAACATAATTTACCAAAATTTAAATTGGCTTATTTCTATTCGGAAGTTGATAAAGAATATCTTAGAAAAAAGATGGAAAGCGGCAGTATAATTGAAGGCTTAGATTCAAGAACGAATCTGACTCTTGAGGAATTAGATAGCACTCAACGAATAGTGGCTGTTGCCGGGGTACACCCTTACATTAAGGCATTGGAAATGGGTGCTGACGTAATAATAGGCGGGAGGTCTTCGGACATTGCGATTTTTGCCGCACCTGCCATATATGAAGGATTCCCGGAAAATGTTTCATATTACGCAGGAAAAGTATTGGAATGTGCTTCATTTTGCGCAGAACCCTATGGGGCGAAAGAAAGCATTATAGGTACGATAACAAAAGATGATGTAAAAGTTACAGCAATGGCTCCGTGGCAAAGATGCACTGTAGCTTCCGTCGCCGGCCATGCCATGTATGAAAGATCAAATCCATATTATGAATATTTTGCCGGTGGTATGCTGGATATGTCAGAATGCGTATATGAGCAGTTTGATGAAAAAACCACAAGAATCACTAATCCAAAATATATTCCTATTGAAGGCAAAATCAAGGTTAAATTAGAAGGATCAACAAAAATAGGAGAAATGTACATAGGAATAGCCGGCATCAGGGACCCGTATACAATCAAAAATATCGATAAGGTTATAGAATTGGCCAGGGACCAGGTAAAAGAGAAGTTTGGTGATAAAGGCTATGAACTGCATTACAGGATATATGGCAAAAATGGTGTAATGGGTGATCTGGAGCCTGTTAAAGAGATTAAATCTCACGAGCTTTGTATTGTAGTTCAAGGAATTGCACCGGAAAAGGAAGTTGCAGAAGAAGTAACCATGACAGGTTTAAGGCAATTATTCTATGCAAGGTTACCTGAAGTAAAAGGTACAGCCGGTACAGCTGCCTTCATAGTCGATGAAGTTTTACGGGCTACACCTGCATACAGGTGGTCACTAAATCACACGGTTGAAGTGGATGATCCTTTAGAATTATTTGATGTTAAGCTTATAGAAATAGGGGAGTAGGTGGCGCAATGAAGACGATAAAATTGGTAGATTTAGCAAAAACAATAAGAAGCAAAAATGCTGGAACCGATAGGATAACATTTGATATAATTTTCAGAGACAAAGAAAACTATGAATTAGTAAAAAACAGCAAGATACTTAACAAAAAGTTTATAGCTGAGCTTTATAATATTGATATTGACAGGATTACAGACTTTGTAGAATTTGATCCCGGATTTGCAATAAAATTTACTATAAAAAGACTTCAGCCAAGCGGAAGCCCGGGAGAAGGAGATGTATTTGGCTGCCAGCAATATCCCCCGCTACTTGACATAGAAATTCCCGTATAGTATAATATGCCGCAATGATAATTGCGGCATAATTCACTCTTATGTCATCCTGAGGGCTTTAGCCCGTAGGCCCTCATCCTTGTGTCATCCTGAGGGCTTTAGCCCGAAGGATCCCATGGGATCATTGGCTTATGCTCAGGATTACATAAGATGTTTGTCATTAACCTGAATAAAAACTATATTGGAGCTAATAAATGGGACAGGTTTCATCATTTCATATTATAGGTAGTATTATAACCCTATCATTAATTATATTTACTGGAATTTATACGGGCAGGAAGGTAAAGGATGCGAAGGATTTTTCCACCGGGGGCTATAATGCAGGTGCTGCATTGGTTTCAGGTACAATAATAGGCACCTTGGTTGGAGGCTCCTCTACCATAGGAACTGCCCAGCTTGCTTTTACCAACGGCTTGTCTGCATGGTGGTTTACCCTTGGAGCAGGTGTGGGGTGCCTGGTTTTAGGTATAATATTTACAAAACCTTTAAGAAAAAACAAATGCAACACGATTCAACAGATAATAAGCGAAGAATATGGCCAAAAATCAGGTATAATTACATCGGTACTGGCGTCCTTGGGAATTATGCTTAATATTGTTGCACAAATTTTGGCAGCTAATGCACTCTTGTCATCCATGTTTGGTTTAGGACCTGAAGCCAGTGCAATCATCAGCGTCATTTTAATGGCCTCATATGTAATATTCGGCGGAGTAATAAGTACCGGAGTCTTGGGAGTTATAAAACTTATACTAATATATATTTCGGTTATATCAGGGGCTGTATTAGCATTAAAACTATCGGGCGGGATTTCTGATATATATAATACACTCCCTCATAATCAGTATTTCAATTTGTTTTCAAGAGGAATAGGAATAGACGGGGGAGCATTTTTATCTGTCGTTTTTGGGGTTTTATCTACTCAAACCTATGTCCAGGCTGTATTATCGGGTAAAAGCGACAGCGTATCCATAAAGGGCGCCCTCATAAGCTCAGCCCTGATACCTCCTATTGGCATAGGCGGTATTTTGATAGGATATTATATGAAGATGAATTATCCGATGATTGATTCGGGACAGGCCTTTCCTCTTTTTATCATCAATAATATGCCGCCCCTAATCGGGGGAGGTATTTTAGCAACCTTATTTATAGCCTTGGTAGGCACCGGTGCCGGCATGGCTTTAGGTTTTGGAACAATTATTACAAAGGATATATATAAAAAGTATATAAATAAAAATGCAGACAGTAAAAAAGAGCTCTTGGTTACAAGAATTGTAATACTTATCTCCTTAATTGTATCTGCCTTATTTACCCTTGGAAATTTAAAGTCGGCAGTCTTAAAATGGGGCTTCATGTCAATGGGATTAAGGGCAGCGGTACTCCTGGTTCCCATGATTTACGCCTTGTTTTTTAAGGGGAAAATGGACAGTAAGTATGCTATCTTGTCAAGTGTAACAGGGTTTGGAGCCTTTTTAATCAGTGAGAATTTTTTAAATATAAGAATTGATTCCCTGATAATAGGTGTAACCGTAAGTACCATAACGGCAATTATAGGAAGTTATAATAAGAAAGGAAAACTTAACGGCAGGTAAGTAAAAAAATAATAGATATAGCCGAGCAAGGTGCCTGGCACAAGATAGTGTCAGGATCTTTTAAATGAAATGTCTTTTTTTGTCGATTATTAGGGAAAAGTATTCAATACTATATAAGATTAATTTATATATAATGTTAATAGGCAATGTTGTCCTAAACTATGAAATAAGGCGAAATATAATGCAAGGGCAAACGATTGCGCTGTTTCATGTAGCCGGTTATGACACTTAGACAATAAATATTTATTATTTTAAAAAGGATGGTGGAGGAATGAAAGTACATTTCAAAAGGTTAATTTCATCTTTATTAGTATTCATTATGGTACTTGGATTGCTGGCATGTTCTCCAAAAGAAGAACCTGCAACAGTACAAGAAGAACCAGCAACAAAACAAGAAACTACTTATACTGCCACACATAAGGGTTAGCAGTTGAAGACACACTGATACAGGCTGGGGTTTTAAGTGATATTCCAAGTGTTGTAATGAAACCAGGAACATATACAGGGGAAGGTTGGGGATTTGATTGGATTGAACCAATTCGTGTTAATGTTACTGTTAGCGATAAAGAATTACTAAAAATCGAAGTAATTGATAAGGATATTAATAGAGAGGAACCGTTAATTTTGAAGGCGGCAGAGGATAAATTGATTCCTCGTATCATTGAACATCAATCGATAAGCGTTGATGGTATTACCGGTGCTACAGGTTCAAGCAATGGTATAAAAGCAGCAACAGAAGATGCACTGAAAAAAGCTCTGTTAGCAGCTGGAACAGATGAATCGGCAATTAAGAACTTCTATAAAACTACTGCTAAGAAAACTGATACTACAGAAACCATAAATGTTGATGTTTTAGTTGTTGGTATGGGTGGAGCCGGATGTGCGGCTGCAACAAGCGCAGCAGAAGCTCAAAAGGCTGCGGGTGTCCCTGTTAGTGTGCTTGCAATAGATAAAGCCGGTAAATATGGAGGGACTGCAGCAAATTGCGGAGAGCCATTTGGTATAAATGCACCCAGATATAAAGAAGCATTTAACAATGGAGAGGACTATACAGAAGTAGAAAGCCTTTATGATGATTGGATAAATAACTTTGCTAAAGGTGACGCTAAAGAAGATTTGGTTAGACTATTTTTGGAAGAATCCGGAAAAACTATTGATTGGCTTTATTTTGACCATGGATTCCTGCTAAATAACCCGCTGCCCGGATTTGGTGAAAATACATGGAGGGTAAAATATCAATATGTTTATCATTCAAATAGAGAGGAAGGCAGGGACTATGGAAAGGAAGATATTCCTTTCAGATCTGAAGCTGTAGGCAGCTACTTTGACAATATTGTTAAGGATTTTACTGAAATGGGCGGCAAATATATGCTTGAAACTAACGCATATGAATTGATTTATGATGACACGGCAGATAAGGTCGTTGGAGTAAAGGCATCCGGATATGATGGGACAGAGTATATTATTTATGCTAAAGCCGTAATATTAGCAACTGGTGGCTTTGCAGGAAATCCCGAAATGGAGGAAAAATATTTAAGCAACGAGCATTACCCGTTAAAAGCACCATGGAAGATATGGGGTATGTCACAAAATACAGGTGACATGATACAATCTGCAATTGATAATGGTGCAGGAACTTATAATATAGATATGGTTCCAATAATTCACTTTAAAACTACAACACAATTTTTGAGAGAATATCCTGTTCATTATAGAGATGGTGTCGATGAACGTACAGGAAAGCAAAATACATGGTCTTTAAACGATGTACCTATGATTTTGGGATTAAACAGTTCCGCTATGCAAGTAGGACGTGAGGGAAAAAGATGTTACAATGAAGCAGGAATCTTTGAATTTTGGAAAAGCGGTCCTGATTGGTTTACAATATATGGGGAGGATAATATTGCAGATTTAGCTAAAAACGGATTTGCCGGAGAAAAAGGTACATACATGAGTTCTACTCGAGTATATGGCCAAGGGGGTTATCCTAAAGGGATACCTATTCCTGAAATATATGAGGTTTTAGATAAAGCTATAGAAAAAGGTTATGTTTATAAAGCTGATACACTGGAAGAATTAGCAGAAAAAATTGGTGTGCCTGCTCAAAATTTGGTTTCAGAAGTTGAAAAATACAATAGATTTTGCGAGACCGGTGTTGATGAAGATTTTGGGAAACCTGCTAAAAATCTTATATCCTTAGGGGAAAAGGGACCATATTATGCAATTAATGCATGTTCTGTAGCCTATGCTACATGTGGTGGATTAGATGTAGATACGAATTTGAATGTTCTTAAAGAAGATGGTATAAGCGTGATGAACGGTGTATATGCAGCTGGTAATGATAGTTCAGGTGTTTTATACTCCAATAGAGATGCTTATGCTCAATACGGGGGAGTTGCATTAGGCTGGGCATTTACATCCGGAAGATTAGCAGGTCAAAATGCAGTTAAGTATATTTTAGAAAATAACTAATATGCATTGTAACGAGTCTATAAAAATATGTGATCAATATCCATAAAACTAAATTGTAATGAACAATATCAAGTTCATCATATTTATAAGCCAGAGTTCAATATGCTCTGGCTTTTTTATGATTAAAATATATTACTCAACGACTACTGCTGTTCCTGAAGCTGTTACCATGAGCATATTGTTTGCTGAACCTAATACTTCATAGTCAATGTCAACACCTACAACCGCATTTGCTCCCATGTTTTTTGCTCTCATTTCCATTTCACGGAGTGCATTTTGCCTTGCCTCAATTAGCTCACCTTCATAAGAGCCTGATCTGCCACCAAAGAAATTTGTTAAACCTGCTGCGAAATCCTTTATAAAGTCAACACCGGAAATAACTTCTCCAAAAACAACTCCCTTATAGTCCACAATTTTTTTACCTTCGATTGAAGGTGTAGTAGTAATTATCATCATAACCTCCAAGTAATTATAATTATAAATATTATTAGATGTCTTGTTTATTATATCACATTATATTAACTGTGAACTATTTTTTATCAATCTATTTCACATATATGACAGTCAAAAGGTTTGAATTAAAGCAATTCGGCGCTATTAGTTGATTTTTTGGGCAATTGCCTTTTTTACCCTGATGTGCTAATATAAATTAAAGCCTTTGTCTAAAGAGGATGTAATATGAATCCTCATAGAAAATTCCTATGGAAGAAGATATAACTACATAAAAGAAATATTGATAAATTACTTTACGAATAATTAATTTTACAAGGCGGTGTCACGCACCAACGAAAGGAAGAGTTTATATATGTCTAAAAAAATTACTTTAATAAAATCAGAAGAACTAGCAAAAGTAGATTATTCGTATGCAAGCAAGGTGCCTGAGGGATGGGATATATTGTTTTTGGCAGGTGCTTGCCCGATTAATAAAGACGGAGAAGTAGATTTGATAAATGATTATACGGGTCAAACAAAATTATGCCTTGAAAACTTAAAAAAAGTATTGAAGGAATGCGGTGCTTCACTGGAAGATGTTGCATACACAAGGATTTTAGTAGCATCTCAAAATAGAGAAGATTTAGTGGATGTGTGGAGTGTTATAAGCGGTGAGTTCGGTGAACATAATGTACCTAGTACATTAATGGGTGTTACTGTTCTGGGTTATGAAAACCAATTGGTTGAAATTGAAGCAGTTATTGCAGTAGAAAGAAAATAGAAAAATGATACATGGAAGGAGAATACTATAATGATACCAGAAATTAAGACAGACAAAACGGCCAAAATAAGTTAGTAT
>DAOOVO010000069.1:0-20618 GCA_035370245.1 Pseudobacteroides sp. | reverse complement strand
AGTTGTCAAGGTACATCTATTGTAAAAAAAGAGTTTATGCAGTGGAATCAATCTTTTAAGGTATTTACTTCTTAGTAAAAGCAGTAATATGATTATTGGAATAGTATATACATCAGATGTCAACAGTTATGTGAATTTTGTAAATTTTGATATACCTCTTTTTGACATTGTCAATCTTAATGCTATTTCTTTTGAGGGAACAAGAATATTTATAAGGAATATCCTTTTATGGGAGCCAACAGAGGAGTTTTTAAACTGGGTTTATAACAAAACACAAGGCTTTCCCAAAAAAATAATAAAGCTGGTTGAATATCTCATTGAAAACAAAACATTAATCAGTAAAGGTCAGCATGAGTGGATTTTAGATGATTCATACAGAAATATAGACGATAACAATTCTTTTCTAGGTGTTAGAATTCCGCCTAACAATATACCTGCTGAGGTTAATGAGTTTGTTGGCAGAAGTGATGAATTAGATGAGATAAGAAATATGCTCAAAACAAAGAGGCTTATTACATTATTAGGGCCTGGAGGGATTGGAAAGTCGAGGCTTGCAATACAAATAGCACACTCTGAGCTTACCAATTATGAGGGCGGAGTTTATTTTGTAAATTTATCATCTATTTTTAGAGCTGATTTGCTTCTTACAGAGATAGCAAAAGTGCTGAAGGTGATAGAAAAACCCGGCGTAGACACAATAGACTCAATTAAGGAGTTTTTAAAAGGTAAACAAACACTCATTATACTTGACAACTTTGAACAGCTAATAAATGTGGCTTACCTGGTTGAAGAGCTGCTTTAGATTTAATAGTCACTAGCAGAGTGGTCTTAGGTATCGACGGCGAAAATGTATATAGTATAGAGAAGGAATATAGCGGTCCGAATCAATACTTATGGCTGCGAAAGATAGAGCGGACATATTTGAATATATTTGCGGCTATGGGAATTTCAATGCTAAAAAAGGATATTGATACGGAAATTAGGATGGCCGGAGCACTAGGTCCGTTCTGGGAGATACGTGGAAGGCTCAACGAAGGAAAAACATGTATCGAGGGGGTTTTAAAGAGGTATAAAAGCAGCCATAATACTTCAAATCTTGTGAAGGTTTTAAGATGGGCCGGAAGGGTTTTGCTGTTATCCGGTGATAGAGCAGGTGCTGAGAAAGCTTTGAACGAAGGCTTGGAGCTGGCAATTGAGTACAGCGATAAATATGAAGAAGCAAGTATTATTTATAGTATTGGATTGATGCTATACGGTGTTAATGATGAAATGATGCAACGTTATTTATGGAATATAAGTCTTGGCATTTTCAGAGAAATAGGCGATAAAGCCGGAATTGCTCAGGTGTTGATTGAACTTGCAAATGTTTATTATTATTCCGGCGAATATAGCAAATCCGATAAATTTTCAAAAGAAGCATATCAAATATATAAGGAAATCCAAGATGAAATAGGCATGGGAAGAGCTATGCATAAGATGGGGCAGGTTGCAAGATCAAAAGGTGATTTTAAGAAGTCGGAAGAACTGTTTTTGGAACATTGTGAGATATGTCAGAAAAATGATAACAAGGCCGGCTTGATGGATTCCCTCATAAGTTTGGCTGAGCTGGCCAGATCTCAGCGTCAATATGATTTGGCAAAGGAGTATTATATTAAAAATATCGAAATAAGCAGAGAAGTAGGCTATCAGTATATGACTGCTTTTTCCATAAAGGATTTAGGAGAAGTTGAGAGGTTTAAAGGGAACTTTGATGAAGCAAAAAGACTATATAATGAAAGCATGGAAATTTTAGACAAGATAGGATATCAAGGCGGTAAAGTATGGATATTAAGAAACATAGCAGAAATAGAAATGAAACTTGAGAGTTATAATGAGGCTTACAAGCTGTTTTTAGAAAGTATTGATTTGTTTAATAAGTTTAAGTTGACCAATAATATATTTGTGTTTTTGAGTATTGGCGGTTTGGCAGGCAGCATTGCAGAATTGAAAGACAGTATTACTGCAGCAAAGCTTTTTGGCATGACAGGAAAGTATAAGGATGATTTATATAATATTATTGCTGAAGATGATATGAAGGACTATGAAAGTCGTTTGGAAAAAGTAAAGTCCACGCTTAGTGAAGAAGCATTTCAAAAGGCGTGGGAAGAAGGGTTTGCCATACCGATAAATGAGCATATTGAATATGTATTAAATCAAAATTTTATTGGGTAAAAGCGATACACATTGAATTTTTCTAAAATCTAATTTGGACATAAAATTAGCGGTTTTCTTTTTCTGAAAGCCGCTTTTTTGGTATAGTCGGAGTGAGAGGACTTGAACCTCCGGCTTCTTGGTCCCGAACCAAGCGCTCTACCACCTGAGCCACACCCCGATTTAACGAGATTTTTATCAACAACATTATCTATTATAAATTATTTAATTAAAAATCTCAAGAACATTTTTATATTGAAAAATAAAATATTGCAATTATTATATAAATTGCTAATAATTAAATAGAGAGAAGTTTTGGAAGGAGAATTTATATGAATAGACCGGTTATTGGCATTACAATGGGTGACCCTGCGGGAATAGGGCCTGAGATAATTTTAAAAGCGATGAAAAACAGTGAGTTGTATGATATATGTAAGCCCTTGGTAATAGGAAATGCAGAAATTTTTAATAAAGCTGATGAAATTGTTAATTCAGGGCTCAACATCAATGTAGTGTCTGATGCAGATAAAGGGATTTATTGCTTCGGTACCGTGGATGTCGTTGACATTGGAGGGATTGATATAAGCGGTATTGAGTTCGGTAAGGTCTCACACAGTGCCGGTGTGGCTGCATATAAAGCAATAGAAAAATCTGTACAGCTTGCCAAGTCAGGTCATATAACGGCTATTGCTACAGCACCGATAAACAAGGAAGCAATAAAAGCAGCAAATATTGATTTTATAGGACACACAGAAATGTTAGCAGGTCTTACGGGAACCAGTGATCCCCTTACCATGTTTCAGGTCGGGAATCTTAGAGTATTTTTTCTTTCAAGACATGTCTCGTTGAAAAAAGCTTGTGATTTTGTTAAAAAAGAAAATATAATAGATTATGTTATGAAACTTTATAATGCCTTAAAAGTACTGGGTGTAGAAAGAAAAAAGATAGCCATTGCAGGGCTCAATCCTCACAGCGGTGAACACGGTCTTTTCGGAGACGAGGAGGTTAGAGAAATAGAGCCTGCTGTAGAGTATTTAAGAGGTAAGGGTATGGATGTGGAAGGGCCTGTAGCCGCAGACTCGGTTTATTATTTGGCATTAAAAGGTAAGTATGATGCTGTTTTATCCCTTTATCATGACCAGGGACATATTGCTACAAAAATGGTTGATTTTGAGAGGACAATCTCATTGACAATCGGACTTCCATTTTTACGAACATCTGTTGACCATGGAACTGCATTCGATATTGCAGGTAAGGGCATAGCAAGTTCTGTCAGTATGGAGGAGGCAATAAGGCTTGCAGTAATTTACGGCAAAAAATATTCCGTATAAAAAATTACTTCCATATTCCTGTGGAAATGAATTGTATGACGATATATACAAAGGTTTGCTGGTAAAGGTGATTTGTATTCGATTTTGCATTACACTATTTTACATAATATGAATAAAATGACTGAAATATATGCCATTGCTTGCCTAGAAACAAGTTTATGTTGCTAAAAATCATTATATTGGGTATTATAAGTAATGGGAGAATATAAATATGATAAATAAAATAAGTGATGAAATATTATTAAGTGTTGAAAAGCCTTCAAGATATACGGGCAATGAATGGAACAGTGTAAAAAAAGATATTTCCGATATAAAGATACGATTTGCATTTTGCTTTCCGGATGTTTACGAGGTAGGGATGTCTCATTTAGGAATGAAAATATTGTATCATCTTATTAATAAAAGAGATGATGCATATTGTGAAAGGGTATTTGCTCCCTGGGTTGACATGGAAGCTAAAATGAGGGAAAAGAATATTCCTTTATTCACATTGGAAACAAAAAGTCCTGTTAAAGACTTTGATATATTGGGTTTTACATTACAATATGAGATGTGCTATACCAATATACTAAATGTACTCGATCTTTCGGGTATACCTGTCTTAAGCAGTGACAGGACAAATGAACATCCATTTGTGTGTGCAGGAGGGCCATGTGCATACAACCCTGAGCCTTTAGCCGATTTTATAGACTTCTTTGTATTGGGCGAGGGTGAAGAGGTATTAAATGATATACTTGATGCATATTCTTTGTGGAAAGACCAAAATGCTTCAAGAGAAGATTTTTTAGATAGAATTTCTAAAATAGAAGGTGTATATGTACCTTCATTTTATGATATAAAATATAAGAAAGACGGAACAATTGAAGAGTTTATACCAAGGAAAAAGGATTATCCCAAGGTCATAAAGAAAAGAATTGTAAAGGATCTGGATAATACATTTTTCCCGGAGGAGATTGTTGTTCCTTTTACCGACATAGTTCATGACAGAGTTATGTTGGAGATTTTTAGGGGATGCATAAGAGGATGCAGATTCTGTCAGGCAGGTTTTATATACAGGCCTGTCAGGGAAAGAAGTGCCGAAAAACTGTCAGACATTGCAAAAAAATTAATAGATAGTTCCGGATATAATGAGATATCCCTTACTTCGTTAAGTACAAGCGATTATACCGATTTGCCGAACTTAACGGATAAGCTTATTGAGGAGATGGAAAAAAGAAAGGTTAATCTTTCACTACCATCCCTTAGAATTGACTCGTTTTCTCTTGATTTGATGGAGAAAGCACAGAAGGTGAGAAAAAGCGGACTTACTTTTGCACCGGAGGCAGGGACGCAGAGGCTTAGAGATGTAATAAATAAGGGAGTTACTGAGGAAGACCTTATAAAATCAGCTACTTTGGCGTTCAGCGGTGGATGGAGTGGAGTCAAGCTCTATTTTATGATGGGATTGCCTACAGAAACTATGGAAGATGTAGAGGGTATTGCTGACCTTGGAAACAAGGTTGTGGACGCATATATGAGCGTTCCGAAGGAAAAAAGGGGAAAAGGGCTTAATGTTACCATCAGTACTTCTTTCTTTGTTCCTAAGCCTTTTACACCGTTTCAGTGGGAGCCTCAGGAATCCATAGAAGAATATACGGAGAAACAAAAGGTATTAAAAAGTAAAATAAAAAATAAATATATAAGCTATAATTGGCACGACTCAAAACTAAGCCTTTTGGAGGCGGTTTTTGCCAGAGGCGACAGACGCTTATGCAATGTCTTATTAAAGGCATGGCAAAAGGGATGCAAATTCGATGCTTGGGGTGAGCACTTTAAGTACGATGCATGGATTGAAGCTTTTTCTGAAAGTGATGTAGATGTACATTTTTATGCAAACAGGAAAAGAAGCTATGATGAGATACTGCCATGGGACCATATAGATATTGGAGTATCAAAAGACTTTTTCATTAAAGAGATGGAAAAGGCAAAAGCCGGGGAGTTGACACCAAATTGCAGGATGGGATGTTCCGGCTGCGGGGCTGCTTTTTTTGAGGGAGGAGTCTGTATTGAATAGTATAAGGGTTAAATTTATACGTGGGGAAGAGGTTAAATATATATCGCATCTGGACATGATGAAGCTTTTTGAACGGGCAGCAAGAAGGTCAAATCTTCCCATATCATATTCTCAGGGCTTTAACCCTCATCCTAATATGGTGTTTGGATTGCCTCTATCTGTTGGTGTTACAAGTGAAAGTGAGTATGCGGATTTTGAGCTTTCGTCTTCCATGGAGCCTCATGAGTTTTTAAAGCAATTTAACAGCAATCTGCCTGAAGGATTAAAGATAGTCGATGCCATGGAGAAAAACACAAAAACAAATATTATGGCTACTATTGCTGTTGCTGATTATATACTTCTTGTATCTAGCGATAAAAAATATGATATTGATCAAATAAATGCTGTTATTAGTAATATAATGTCAAGAGAACAAATATTTGTAAGCAAGGAAAGTAAGAAGAGTAAAAAGGAAGTGGATATTAGGCCAATGATTCAAAGCATTAAAGCTATTATGACGGATGATTTGGATAATAGTTCTGATGCTAGTGATATAAAGAATGAGAATTTGATTATTAATCCCTTTATGTATAATTACATTAAGGGGCTTTATAAATATGAACCAGGTTTTTTAAGCTACAATGTAAAAAATTTATTCTGTATTACTGCAAAACTGAGTGCCGGAAGCAAGTCTAATTTAAAACCGGAATTATTGATTTCAGCTTTTAATTTGTTGTCGGATATGGAGTTAAATCTTGTAAAAGTTCATAGAACAGGGCTTTATATTGAGAGAGAAAGCAGGATACTAGATCCTATGAGTCAAGATGCCTTGTCTTGAAGCTTAAGGAGGTTGAAATGTGGTTAACGAAATTATAGTAGATATCGGACTTGAAGAAAACCGAGTAGCAGTATTGGAAGATAAGGAGCTTGTAGAGATATACATTGAGCGACCTAACCAGGAAAGGCTTGTAGGAAACATTTACAGGGGAAAGGTAAGCAGTGTTTTACCGGGTATGCAAGCCGCTTTTATAGATATTGGATATGAAAAAAATGCATTTTTATATGTAGGGGACGCAGTTTCACAAAAGGAATTTAATGAAGAAGATGACGATGTTTATCATGAATTAAGGGGATATAATATTGATGAGCTTTTAAGGCCAGGTCAGGAAATTACTGTCCAGGTGACAAAGGAGCCCATTGGAACAAAGGGGCCAAGAGTAACTACACACATAACTTTGCCTGGAAGACAGCTGGTTTTGCTGCCTAATGCCGATTACATAGGTATTTCCAGAAGGATTGAGAATGAGGAAGAGCGCAACAGGCTTAAGAAAATGGCGGAAAAAATCAAGCCTAAAGGAATGGGACTTATTGTAAGGACGGCATATGAGAGCAAAAGCACCGAAGATTTGACAAGTGATCTGAACTTTCTTATTAAGTTATGGGAAAAAATAAAGCAAAAGGAAAGAAGTGGGCCTGCTCCAAGGTGCATTCATAAAGATATAAGCCTTATTTACAGGGCTGTAAGGGATTTGTTTACATGGAATGTGGACAAATTTGTAATTAATGACAGGCAAGAGTATTCAAAGGTTTTAGAGCTTGTTGAAATGGCTTCTCCTGCACTTAAGCTTCGTGTTGAATATTTTAGCAAGAGTATAGATTTATTTGAGTATTATCAGATAGAGCCGAAGATATCTAAAGCACTTGCGAGAAAGATATGGCTCAAGTGCGGAGGCTATCTGGTTTTAGATCAGACAGAAGCACTGACGGTTATAGATGTTAATACAGGTAAATATGTTGGCGGAAGCAATTTGGAAGATACAGTCTTAAAGACCAATCTTGAAGCGGCCAAGGAGATAGCAAAGCAGTTAAGGCTAAGAGATATTGGAGGTATCATAATCATTGACTTCATTGATATGAGGGAGCCGCAGCATCAGCAGCAGGTTCTTGATACATTGAAGCAGGCATTGAAAAGAGACCGTACAAAGACTACTGTTGTTGGGATGACGGGGTTAGGCCTTATAGAAATGACAAGAAAGAAGATAAGGCAAGGGCTTTCTTCGGTTATGCTTTCCGACTGTCCTTACTGTGACGGTATTGGAAAGATATTGTCACCTGAGTCCATTGCCAGAAATGTTGAGAAAGAAATAAACAGATACTTTACTCAGACTATAGCAAATGCAATACAGGTTGAAGTTCATCCTTCGGTTGCAGTTATCCTTACAGGTGCAGACGGGCAAAGACTTTCAATGATGGAGAAGACATTCAATAAAAGGATTGTTGTAAAGGAATCGAATGAAGTTAAACACGAGGAGATAAAGATAAAAGAGATTGACATCAATTCATTGGTGTGATAATATATTTTGGTGGCCGCTCGACAATGGCATTAAATGCAATTTTGGAAATTGCTGCCTAGGTCGGCGAGTTTTGGAATAAGGAGGTGTTCCGATGTACGCTGTTATTGAAACTGGAGGAAAACAGTACAAGGTTCAAGAAGGTGATGTTCTTTTCATTGAAAAGCTTGCTGCAGATGAAGGAGCAGAAATTACCTTTGATAAGGTTCTTGCTGTATCTAAAGAAGGAAGCATAAGCTTTGGCAGTCCGTTAGTTGCTAATGCAACTGTAAGTGGTAAGGTTTTATCACACGGAAAAGATAAGAAGATTATCGTTTTCAAATATAAGCCTAAAAAAGGTTATAGGAGGAAACAAGGACATAGACAACCATATACAAAGGTTCAGATTGAAAAGATCAATGCCTAATAGGTTGAGGTTCTAAAAAGGATTTTATATGATACAAATTCATATAATTAGGGATAAAAGCGGGATTGTCCGGGAATACGAGGTTAGGGGCCATGCAGGCTCGGATGAATACGGACGGGATATTGTATGTGCAGCTGTATCAGTCATTGCTTATATGGGAGTGAATGCTTTAGATGAGTTGGCTGGTATCAAGCTTTATGATAAAGGCACCGGTGAATTTGTTGAGAGAGATGGATACATGAGGTGTGTGTTGCCTTTGGATATTGATCCGGATAAGATGCAAACCGTTAAGGTTATCCTTGATACTATGGTAGTAGGATTTAAGCAACTGGTAGAAACACCTGACTATAAAAGGTATATATCGATTTCGGATGAGGAGGTGTAGATGTGATTAGAGTTAATTTGCAATTATTTGCTCATAAAAAAGGGGTTGGAAGCTCCAGAAACGGACGTGACAGCGAATCTAAAAGGCTTGGTGTCAAAAGAGGAGACGGTCAGTTTGTACTTGCAGGAAACATTCTTGTAAGGCAAAGAGGGACTAAGATTTATCCAGGAGAAAACGTGGGAATTGGAAGCGATGATACACTCTATGCACTGGTAGATGGAAGGGTTAAGTTCGGAAGACTTAACAAAGATAAAAAGCAGGTTAGTATAGTTAAAGCATAAGATGATAAATCCCGGATAATCCGGGATTTATTTGTATCCGGACTAAAGTATCAATAATAAAATCACTTTGTGATTTTTTTATTATATTTTGTGGAATAATAAATTGATTGCTATTTCATTGTAATCAATACAAGGAGTTGGAACCCATGTTTATTGACAGTGCACGAATATATGTAAAAGCCGGTGACGGAGGAAACGGTGCAGTATCTTTCCACAGAGAAAAATATAAGCCTTCGGGAGGCCCGGATGGTGGCGACGGAGGTAAAGGCGGAGATGTTATATTTATTGTGGATGAAGGCAGCAGAACATTGGCTGATTTCAGATACAAAAGACATTATAAAGCAGAAGCGGGTCAGGATGGAGGATCTGCAAACTGTACCGGAAAAAGCGGTCAGGATTTAATAGTAAAGGTACCTCAGGGTACTATAGTAAAGGATGAGGAGACAGGCATGATTATTGCCGATCTCACTAAGCCGGGGCAAACTGCAGTTATTGCTAAAGGCGGTAAGGGAGGAAAAGGAAATCAACATTTCGCAACACCTACAAGGCAGATTCCCAGTTTTGCAAAAGCAGGCGATCAGGGAGATGAAAAGTGGGTTTTGCTTGAGCTCAAGCTTTTGGCAGATGTAGGATTACTTGGATTTCCGAATGTAGGAAAGTCCACCCTTTTGTCTGTGGTTTCGGCGGCTAAACCTAAGATTGCAGACTATCATTTTACTACAATAGAGCCAAATTTAGGAGTTGTGAGCTTGCCTGACATTGATAGCTTTGTCATTGCAGATATACCCGGTCTCATAGAAGGTGCTCATGAGGGAACGGGACTCGGGCATGAGTTTTTGAAGCATGTTGAAAGGACCAAATTGCTTATACATTTGGTTGATATTTCTGCTTCCGAGTATAGAGATCCTGTTGAAGATTTCAGAATAATAAATGAAGAGTTGCGGAAATATAACCAACAGCTTTCAGAAAGACCTCAAATAGTGGCAGCGAATAAAATGGATGTTACCGGTGCGGAAGAAAATCTTAAAAGATTTCGCGAAGCAATAGAGCCGTTGGGATATAAAGTTTTCCCCATATCCGCTGCATCAAACCAGGGTGTAAAAGAACTTATGTATGCTGCTGCACAAATGCTCAAGACAATACCTGACGGTATTTTGACATCGGAATCCGATACGGAAGTTGTGTACACCGCTGAGGAAGAAAAGCCTTTTGAGGTTAGAAGAGAAAACAACACTTTTATTGTGGAAGGTAAATGGATTAGAAAGTTGGTTGCCTCAACCAATTTTGGAAACTATGAATCATTGCAATACTTTCAAAGAGCCATTAAGAAAAAAGGTGTCGTTGATGAGTTGGAGAGGCTTGGAATAAAAGAGGGCGATACTGTGAAGGTTCATGATTGGGAATTTGATTATATACGATAAGGCATGAACCGTTAAATTATAAAAATAGGACCATAATATGTTAATATGAGACTGGACAAGTTCTATTTGCATGATGTAAAATATTTATATATAAATTACTTATTTTTGTAAATTTGTTGTAAGATGAATACTGTGCGGGGATAGAATGTAGTTCTATCCTTTTTTAATCGAACCGCAGGAAACGGATTTTAATTAGTTAAGGAGTGCAATGAATGTTAACGGGAAAACAAAGAAGCTTTTTAAGGGCGTTGGCAAATGATATTGAACCTATTTTTCAGATAGGAAAGGGAGGTTTAAATGACAACATGATCGTGCAGTTTAACGAAGCCCTAGAAGCAAGAGAGCTTGTTAAAGTATCGGTTTTGAAAAATTCCCTTGAAGATACCAGGGAATTATGTAATGAGGCCGCAAGACTTACAGGTGCAGATGTTGTTCAGGTTATCGGTAAAAAATTTGTATTATATAAAGAATCAACTAAAAATAAAGTTATTGACTTGCCATAAACGTTATATAGAGCAGAGCGACAAGAAAAACAACATAAAGCATTATAGTAAATATATCCAGAACCATATACATTGATTTGACATAAACTATTCTAGAAAAGTAATTATTGAATGCTTGTTTTAGAAAGAGAAGTTAATCCAATACTAAAGTAATGACTGTCAATTTATTTGTTTTAGTATTGGTAATTTTGCAGAAAAGAATGTAAGATGGGAGAATTGCTATGAGTGAAGAGTTGTTTGAAGCTTGTAAGGAACAGAATTTTGACAGCGAAGTTGATGCTTCTGAGTTAGTTGACAAGATTGAAGAGGCATATAAAGCCTACGAATCTTGTGAAAACTCTCTAAACAAATGGATAGACGATTATGGTGAGTATAAAATTGCCAAACTCAGGTTGGAATTTTTAAAGCATGAGTTAGGCAACTTGATAAAAGTTGCTGAGGAAAAAGGAATTGATATAAGTACAGATATTAAGAATGCATTTTATAGCCAATCGGAAGAAAATAATTCTAAAGTTTAAACAATACCAAATAATTAAAAGCAAATGTTAAATAAATAATATATTAGGGTAATTAAAATGCCCTAATATTACATATTTACATTTACATAAAATTTAACTCTCTTTATTGTTTCTGTTTTTCATAAGTATTTCAATTATTTCCGAATATATTTCTTGTGGAAATGTTTGGAAGTTATCGCAAATTTTGCGGGCATCACTTTTAGTTCCAACAGTTATATTTAAGTTAATCAATGAAAAATCATCCTCGTTTATCTTGCATGTTACTACAAACTGGTTGTCATTCTCAGGTGAAAAATCAGAAATTACGGATGTTTCGTTTTTAATCTTTTTTCGAATACTTGATGAGGCTTCGTCTATCCTGTGTTTTACACCTAAAGGGATGAGGTTCACAAAATAATTGAGTGTTTCCCTTCCCTTATCGGTAATTTCATAATAAACCTTTCCATCTGTGTTTTTAGACTGTAAAAGTTTTTGTTTGCATAGATCAAGTAAAAACTGTTGAAAATAGAAGTAATTCATAAACCTGTTTTCGAGAATTATTTTGGTTATCTGCGTATTACTAACCGGTATGTTTATTTTATCTATAACATAAAGCAATATAAGTTTTTTCTCTGCTAATTCTTGATTTTCTTCAAAATACATTGATGCCTCCGTATGTTGTTTGATATTATATTAATAAATTAATTAAACAGTTTATGGGCATTTCGTTAACCTGCAATTTGCCAATACCTAATCTATTGCTTTTACATAATATAAATATTATTCATAATATTTATATTATTATACTATATTAAAATTGATAAATCTATTGCATTTGTATTAAGGCATGAATGAAAACAAACAATGTTGCAGAGTTTCAAGCAATTTTGTTGGACAGAAAGGATGTTTAAAATTACAGCTATTGAATTGGAAAATTATATTCGTGGCCTTGGTGCCTCTTTTGTAGGATTCTCGGATGTTTCATCTGCGGTAGGGCTTAAGCTTAAAAAGTATCCCTATGCAATAACTATAGGAATCAGATTATCCGATGCTATTATAGATGAAATTGATGATAAACCGACGTTTACCTATTTTAGCCATTATAGAGCTGTTAATTTCTTTATTGATCAGCTGACATTAAAAATTATGTTATTTTTACAGGAAAAAGGGTATAACGCATATACAGTACCTGCATCACAATCTATTCCCGATGCGGAAGTACCATACAGCGGAATATTTCCTCACAAGACGGGAGCTGTTCTATCAGGTTTGGGATGGATTGGAAAGAATGGTCTTTTTATACACAGGGAATATGGACCTGCAGTAAGACTGGGTACTGTATTGACAGATTTTGAGCTTATGAATTCAAACAATGTTATGTCAAGCCAATGCGGTGAGTGCAGCAGATGTGTAAAGGCATGTCCGGCCTATGCATTAACCGGCAATGAATGGCATATGGGAATGGACCGCGGCGATATAGTAGATGCGAGGGCTTGTTCCAACTATATGAGTAAAAATTTTAAACATATAGGAAGAGGCTCTGTTTGCGGAATCTGTATAAGCGTTTGTCCCTATAGAAAAAATACTTGAACAGTTTATAAGATACTTTTAAATATAATGGAGGTTTTCTATGGATATTTATGAAGCAATAAAGAACCGGGTCAGCATAAGATCCTATAAGAGTGACAAAATAGAACTTGAAAAAGTTAAAAAAATTGTTAATGCTGCATGTTTGGCACCTTCCTGGGGAAATAAGCAATGCTGGAAGTTTATAATAGTCGATAGAATGGTTGAAAAAAATCTTTTAGGCAAGGCGTCAAACCAGCCGATTATTGCACAAGCATGTATTGAAGCACCCTATGTTATAGTGCTTTGTGCAAATCCGAGGGAATCGGGAGCTAAAAACGGAATGGAGTATTATTCATTTGATTGTGCGTTGGCTATGGAAAACCTTGTTTTAGCGGCTCATGCAGAAGGCCTGGCCACATGTATTGTAGGGTGGTTTGATGAAAAAGTTGTTAAGGGAATACTAAATATACCCGAGGATATTAAAGTACTTGCATTTACGCCATTGGGATATGCAAAAGAAGAGACCAAGCATTCTACCAGAAAGAAACCTGAACAGACTATATTTTATAATACCTGGCAGGGTACTTAAGCAGTAAATTTAGTATAAAATGGAGAAGTGAAAATGGCAAAACAATTATGGAAACCGTCGACAATATTAAATCCCGTACCTGCTGTCTTGGTATCATGTGCAGACAAACAGGGGAGACCTAATGCTATAACCGTAGCTTGGGCCGGCACAATAAACTCCAATCCGCCCATGCTATCTATTTCAATAAGAAAGGAGAGGTATTCACATGGTTTGATTAAAGAGAAAGGCCAGTTTGTGGTAAACCTTACAACAGAGTCACTTGCATTTGCCACAGATTTTTGTGGAGTGAAATCAGGCAGGGATGTGGATAAATTTCAACATCTTAAGTTGAATACATTAAAAGCTTCTGTGGTAGATGTACCTCTTATAAAAGAAAGTCCTATCAATATTGAATGTGAAGTCAAGCAGATATTGGAATTAGGGTCCCATGATATGTTTATAGCAGAAATAGTTGCAGTAAATGTAGATGAAGAGCTGTTAAATAAAGATGGAAAGCTTTGTATTGAAAGAGCCGGACTAATATGCTATTCTCATGGCGAGTACTGGAGTCTAAAAAAGTCGTTGGGTTATTTTGGTTATTCCGTAACAAAAAGAAAAAACATAAAAAGACGCAGAAATTCGAACAGACATACAAAGAAATGACGCTATATTAAATACGCGTTTAGTAAAAAAATAATATGAAAGGTGGTAATTTTTATGTCATTGATTAATAATGTAGGAAAGAAGATAACCGATGCAGGAAAGGTTGCTATTAAAGCTTCGGGAAATATGGTGCAGATAACAAAGCTCAATATGGCAATTAAATCGGAAGAAAGCAAGATTCAAGAATATATGGCGGAAATCGGCAATATTATATTTGATAAATACAAGGACGGAAAGGATATAGACCCGGATGTAAAGAACAACTGCGAAGAGATTGAGAAATGCATTAAAACTATTGATGAATTAAAGCTCAAAATAATTGATATAAGAGATCTTAAAAAGTGTCCGGGATGCGGTAATGAAATTGATAAAGACGATGTTTACTGTTCTAAATGCGGAACAAAATCAGAATAATTTGTAAAGTACATACAAACTATAATAGAGACATATAGGGAATGTTGAAGCAGTAAATCAAGCTATGCAACACTTTGCTTCAACGCTATGAGGAAATCATTATAAGGGCTGTTACATTAATTTTTTCTTAGTGTAACAGCCCTTATATATGTTTTATCATATTTTACTTCTAATATTAATTTTACAAAAAGCAGCATTTAATCATGCTTTATATTATTTTGTTGCAAGAACCTTCTTGAGTTTTGCGAATCTTGGGAGTCCATCTTCTAATGGAGGGCATGATTCTCCTTGAATTAATGGAAGTGCATAATCTATGAAATCCTGGGTTAATCCGTTACCTTCTTTGTTTATCCACTCTCTCGGAATCTTCTTTTCTGTGTTGGCAACGTCTGTAAGGTTCAAGAGCTTAATGTTGCACTTGTAAACCGGTCCTGCTTCTCTTTCAAAAGCAACCATATAGTCAGTCTTGCCTTCAACAGCATATTTAACAGCCATTTGACCTGCAAGGTATGCTTCGTTAACGTCGGTCAATGAAGCAACGTGTGCTGCAGCTCTTTGCAATAGACTGAACTCGATTCCTCTAACCTTCTTAGCGATTTTTTCTTTAACAATATTAGCAAGGATGGAAGCTGTACCGCCTAACTGAGCATGTCCGAAGGAATCCTTTGCCAGACTAGCCCCCATTTCAGCTACATAAGTACCTTTTTCGTCTTTACAACCTTCTGAAACTGCTATAATAACTTTTCCTGTTTCTTTATATATTTTGTTGGTATCTTCTAAGAATTTTTCTATGCTGAAAGGAATTTCAGGCAAGTATATAAGATCGGGTCCGTTTCCTTTGTATGCTGCAAGGGCTGCTGAAGCTGTTAACCATCCTGCATTTCTTCCCATTACTTCAAGAATTGTAATCATACCTGTGTCATAAACTCTAGCATCGTGATAAACTTCCATAGTTGAAGTTGCAATATATTTTGCAGCACTACCATAGCCAGGGCAATGGTCTGTTCCGAAAAGGTCATTGTCTATTGTCTTTGGAACACCCATAACTCTGCATTCATAGCCAATCTTCTGCATGTATTTGCTAACCTTGTTACAAGTATCCATTGAATCGTTTCCGCCGTTGTAGAAGAAATACCTGATATTGTATTTTTTGAATACTTCTACAAGTCTCTTGTAATCAGTTTCATCTTCATCCGCATTTTTAAGCTTATAACGTACTGAACCTAAAGCTGAAGATGGAGTAGTTCTTAAAAGATCCAATTCCTTAGGGTCTTCCTGGCTCATATCATAAAACACTTCGTCGAGAATTCCTTTTATTCCATGAGCTGCTCCGTAAACTTTAGTTATGCATGATTGTTTTAATGCTTCCTGAATAACACCTGCTGCACTGGCGTTTATAACTGATGTCGGTCCGCCAGACTGACCGAATATAGCTGCACCTACCAATTCACTCATATGAGTACCTCCTTAAGTATATATAATTGATTGGAATGTAATGTTTAGGTCATTCCATAAGTTAATTTGCACGGTTACAATAAAATATAGCATAACAGAGATTAAAAAGCAATTCTATATTTGTCAAATAATACACAAACAAATTTATTATGTTTTTTTATGGTTAATTTTAAATAAACCCTTGATTTTGAAGATAAATCTGTTAAAATTAAATCTGATATGACAAAAACTTAACAATAAGTAGTGATGTTAACAATAAATTATGAGGAGTGGATGATATGTCATTAGTAACAACAACGGAAATGTTTAAAAAAGCCTATGAGGGCGGGTATGCAATCGGTGCGTTCAATGTTAACAATATGGAAATAATCCAGGGTATTACAGAAGCTGCAAAGGAAGAAAATGCACCATTGATACTTCAGGTATCGGCAGGAGCAAGAAAGTATGCAAACCATACATACCTTGTTAAATTGGTTGAAGCTGCAATCCAGGAAACAGGTCTTCCAATTGCTTTGCATTTGGACCATGGTGATACTTTTGAACTTTGTAAGTCATGTATTGATGGCGGTTTCACATCAGTTATGATAGATGGATCACATCATTCATTTGAAGAAAACATCAGATTGACTAAGCAAGTTGTTGATTATGCTCACGATAAGGGAGTAACTGTTGAAGGTGAATTAGGAAGATTAGCAGGTATTGAAGATGCAGTTAATGTTTCTGAAAAAGATGCTGCTTTCACAGACCCTGACCAGGTTGAAGAATTTGTTAGCAGAACCGGAGTTGATTCATTGGCGATTGCTATCGGTACAAGCCATGGTGCGTTCAAGTTCAAAGGTGAACCTCAGTTGAGATTCGACATACTTGAAGAAATACAGAAGAGACTTCCAGGATTCCCAATAGTTTTACACGGTGCATCATCAGTTATGCCTGAATATGTAGAAATAATAAACAAATACGGTGGAGAAATGCCCGGTGCAAAGGGTGTTCCTGAAGATATGCTCAGAAAGGCTGCTTCAATGGCTGTTTGTAAGATAAACATAGACTCAGACTTAAGACTTGCTATGACAGCTACAATCAGAAAGTATTTTGCAGAAAATCCTGCACACTTTGACCCAAGACAGTACTTAGGACCAGCTAGAGCTGCTATTAAAGAAGTTGTTAAGCATAAACTCGTTCACGTATTAGGATGCAACGGCAAAGCGTAAGAATAAATAACTGCTGTAAGATTAAATAGCATGTTAATTAAATTTTAAATCAATTAATTATTAAGGGTTGTTCTATATAAAAAATAGGACAGCCTTTTTATTTTTGTCCGGGAAATTCCATTGGTGGATTAATATAGAAAATACCTAATGTATAAAAAATTCCATTAAGTAAATAATATTTACCGAGGTGTTATGCTTAATGTCAATAAAAGTAGGTATACCAAAAAGTTTGTTTTATTATCAAATGTATCCTTTATGGAATACATTCTTTGAAGAATTAGGAGCGGAGGTTGTTACATCCCGGAACACGACTAAGAAAATTCTCGATGATGGGGTAAGAATATGTGTTGATGAAGCCTGTGTGCCGGTTAAATTGTTTCACGGACATGTATTGGACATCAAGGATAAGGTGGATTTTTTGTTTATTCCCAGGCTTACCAGTATTTCGAAAAGTGAGTATATATGTCCTAAGTTCGGCGGATTGCCCGATATGATTAAGAATACCATAATGGGATTGCCCGAAATAATTGATGTGGAAATAAACTATAGAAAAGATAAGAATAGCGAACTTGCCAGTATCATTAAAATAGGCAGATTCATAACCAATGATGAAATGCTTATAAGGAGAGCATATAATACCGCATTGGAGAAGTTTAACGATTACAATGATAAGATACAAAAAGGTATTTTGCCTGAGGATGAAAAGAATAGAAACAGCAATTTATTTGTTGTGAAGGACAGCGGTATTATTAATATAGCAGTAATTGGGCATCCATACACTCTTTATGATAGCTATATAAATATGAATCTGTTTAAGAAGCTCAGAGCAAATGGAGTCAATATTATCACTCAGGAGATGATAAGCGAGGAGATAATCAATCATCATGCTGCAAAGCTAAACAAAAAGGTTTTCTGGAACTTCGGGAGAAAAGCATTGGGATCTATAATGCACATGATAGAAAGAAATGATATAAAAGGTATAATATACCTTATGTCCTTTGGATGCGGTATAGATTCGTTTATTGGTGACCTGTCGGAAAGGATGGTTAGGCGGAATACCGACATACCGTTTATATACGTAACCATTGATGAACACTCAGGTGAAGCAGGAGTTGATACACGTCTTGAAGCATTCATAGATATGATACGATGGAGGGAGAATAATGAAATTAACATTTCCGCATATGGGTAATACATATATTCCCGTGAAGGCTATGCTCGACGATTTGGGAACTCAATACGTAATTCCTCCTTTTAACAATAAAAAGGCACTTGAGATGGGTACCAAGCATGCTCCTGAATTAGCCTGCCTACCGCTCAAAATTAACCTGGGCAATTTTTTGCAGGCTCACAAAATGGGTGCGGATACAGTACTAATCACAGGAGGATGTGGACCCTGCAGATTCGGTTATTATTGTGAAATGCACAGGGAGATACTGAAGGATCTAGGCATCGATATGAATGTTATAACTCTTGACCTTCCGGCAAATGATTACGGAAAACTTATTGACAATGTCAAGAAAATAGCAGGTGGGCTGAATATATATAAAATATTGAAGACGGTAAAAAATACGGTTGAGATTTCTAAAATGGTAGATGAGCTGGAAAAACTTACGTTTAAAATAAGGCCCAGGGAAATACAAAAGGGAATGACTGATAAAATTTATAAGTCTTTTCTTTATAATGTTCTTAAAATAAATGGATCGAAGGCCATAAAGAAGCATATTGAAGAAACAAGGAATGAGCTTTTGAATATAGAAACAGATAAGACAATAAAACCATTAAGGGTTGGAATTGTAGGTGAGATATATACAACAAATGACCCGTTTTCAAATCTTTTTATTGAATCGAGACTTGGAAATGAAGGTATAGAAGTTGCAAGACCTGTTACCATAAGCGGCTGGATAATTGATCATATGATAAAGAAAGCATTGCATTTAAAAGGAGATGAGAGATACAAGAAAGCCGCAAAGCCTTATCTTGGTGCAATGATAGGAGGACATTCCCAGGAAACCATAGGGAATTCTGTATTGTTCGCAAAGGATGGTTATGATGGGATAATTCAGATATTTCCACTCGGCTGCATGCCAGAAATTGTATCTGAGAGTATTTTACCGTCTATTGAAAGGGATTTTAAAATACCGGTTATGTCTCTCATAATTGATGAAATGACAGGGGAGGCGGGTTATATGACACGAATTGAAGCGTTTATAGATTTGCTTAAAAGAAGAAGGGAGGTAGATACATTTGAAGGAAAAGGGATGTTATCTTGGAATTGATGTAGGTTCAGTCAGTACAAATTTTGTTGTAATAGATGAAGACGGCTATGTTATAGAAAAGCTATATCTAAAAACAGGCGGTCAGCCCATAAAGGCTATGAGAAACGGAATAAACATGTTAAATGATTTGCTGGGAGATTCGGTTAACATATTAGGTGTGGGTGCCACAGGAAGCGGCAGGCATCTTGCCAAGGTGGTAGTTGGTTGCGATATAGTGAAAAATGAAATAACATCTCATGCAATTGCAGCACTAAAGCTGGTGCCTGAAGTAAAGACCATACTGGAAATAGGCGGACAGGACTCAAAAATAATACTTGTAAGAAACGGTGTTGTTTACGACTTTGCAATGAATACCGTATGTGCTGCAGGAACGGGATCATTTTTAGACAGGCAGGCAGCAAGACTGGATATACCCATAGAAGAGTTTGGGAAATATGCATTAAATTCCCGTTCTCCTGTGAGGATTGCAGGAAGGTGTGCCGTATTTGCAGAATCGGATATGATTCATAAACAGCAGGCGGGACATTGTATTGAGGATATTATTTGCGGGCTGTGCGAGGCATTGGTAAGAAACTATATAAACAATCTTGCAAAAGGAAAAGAATTGCTTGAACCCTTTGTTTTTCAAGGTGGTGTTGCTGCCAATCAAGGAATAGTAGCAGCATTTGAAAAGGAGTTGAATACAAAGATAATAATTCCTCAATATTATGATGTTATGGGTGCATTTGGAGCTGCATTGATTGCAAGGGAAAAGATGCATCAAAAAGAGTATAGGACAAGCTTTGGGGGATTTGATATCTCTAAAAGGGACTTTACCGTAACAAGCATGGAATGCAATGATTGCCCCAATATGTGTGAGCTTATTAAAATTTTATCAAATGATAAAATAATAGCAGGCTGGGGTGACAGATGCGGGAAGTGGTCTGCACAGTATAAGGAAAATGACCAGTTGAGTCTTGTAGTAACTTAAAATATTACTTCCGGGAAAATAAAAAAGATACCTATGTAATTAAGATTCCACTGCATAAACTCTTTTTTTACAATAGATGTACCTTGACAACTTCA
>DAOOVO010000068.1:0-20774 GCA_035370245.1 Pseudobacteroides sp. | reverse complement strand
AATTTTCAAAAATTTTTTCCAATCACCTCTTGACTTTTTACCACTGGACTCCCTTTTACAGTTTTATTAATAAACTACCTGACTTGTTACGTAGATAGTATGATAACGTTTATTTAGTAGGGGCTTTATAAACTTTGATTATGAATATATATATAACTACAGTTTTCAATATAGAATACAAAATTAGATTTTGATTTGAGTCATGAATATTAATATAATTTTCATTATTTATATATTATTAATAATTATAAATAATTTCTAAAAAATAATCTCCGATAAATTGCAGCAATAATATCATATATCAAATAATGGAAAATAACAATAAGGAAAAAGTACTAAATTTGCTCCTAAAGATACCTGTTCTACGACTTAATACCTAAAAATTATTTTAGGTATTTGTAGAAAATTAATACAATGATATAATAAAAAAGTAAAAGTATATTTAGAAGAATATACCTAGGTGTACAATATAGAGAGAGAATGAAATATTATGAAGAACATAAAAATCAATTTTATTTTTTATTTGGTGCAGCAAATAGTGGGTTCAATATAGATTTGCGGTAGACAAATGTAAATAATATTGATTTTTAATAGAAAAATTTATTTTAGGAGGAAAAGTAATGAAGGGTAAAAGAGTTCTTAGTACTTTTGTTAGCTTTGCAGTGATGGCAGCATCCGTTATAATGCCCGTAAGTGCAGGTGCATCCGCAGAGGAAAATGATACGATAAGCATTTCAGGATACATAGCACCGGACTTTATATCAAATAACAAGTCAATAAATTCAGGCTTTAAAGTTTCCATAATGGGGACCGATTTAAATGCAGTCACTGACTCATTGGGTTTTTTCAGAATTGAAGGTGTTCAAAAGCAGGATGAAGCATACGATTTAGTGGTATCAAGGCCTGGATATTTGTCAAGGCTGGTTAAGGATGTCCCCGGAGACAAAGAGGTATATATATCCACAGCTGAAAAGCCACTTCAATTGTGGGCTGGAGATATACCAAAAAACGGTTATTCCGATAATATGATAAATATGGCTGATGTTTTTGCTGTTGCAAAAGCCTTTAATACTTCGGAGGGTGATCCGGACTACAATCCGGTTGTTAACTTTGATATGGATGCAGTGGTTAGCATGCAGGATGTATTGATTATTGCAAAGCATTTTGGTGCAACACCTGCCGACTACGAAGATGTGATTGCTTTTACTCCAACACCGACAAGCACACCGACATCTGTACCGACAAATACCCCAACACCTACACCAACAGTAAAACCCGGTCCTAAGACTGATATTAATGTATATAAAGACAGCTTGTTAACAGGCTGGCAAGATTGGTCATGGAATAGTGAGAGGGATTTTAAAAATACAGAGATTGCTAAGGAAGGCAATTCAATAGCTGTTACATTCAAAGACGGATGGGCTGCGTTATCTTTATACAGTCCTACAAAGATAGAAACAGAAGGATACGAAAGCATTAATTTCTGGGTAAACGGCGGAGACAGTGACAAAAAACTGGGGCTCTACTGCACAATCGATGCGGCTGAAGATATTTCAACTGAAACAGTGGAGTTTACAGCCAAAGCCGGAGAATGGACGGAAGTGAAAATAAAATTAAGTGAATTGGGTAGTCCCGAAACGATTCAGAGAATTAACATTCAGGAACGTTCAGGTACGGCTCAGACTACAATATATTTGGATGATATAACATTGGTTGCTATTTCTCAAACACAGCCTGCACCAAAGACTTTTACCATTTATGATGATGCTTTGGCTGTTGGACTTCAGGACTGGTCATGGAATACCGACAAGGATACAGAAATTACAACAACTGTTAAAAACGGAACTAAGTCCCTTGGAGTAACTTACAAGGATGCATGGGCGGCATTATCTCTTTACAGTCCTACAAAGATAGAAACAGAAGGATATGAAAGCATAAGCTTCTGGGTAAATGGCGGAGACAGCGATAAAAAATTGGGATTTTATACAATAGGAGATGCAACCGATGATACATCGGAAAGCAATAAAATCATCTTTACAGCAAAAGCAGGAGAATGGACTGAAATTAAAATAAAATTAAGCGAGCTTGGCAGCCCTGAAACCATTCAGAGGATAAATTTCCAGGAGCTAGGTGGTGCGGCTCAAACACAAATATATTTAGACGATATTATCATGTCGGGACCGACACCTGCACCACAGATCAAAGTGCTCAAGGTGTATGAGGATTCATTGACATCAGACTTTCAGAACTGGTCTTGGAATGCCACTATTGATTTTGCAAGCACTGCTAACGTAAAAGAAGGAACCGGTGCAATTTCTGTTGAGTATACAGATGCATGGGCAGCTTTGTCATTGTATTGTGTGCAGCAGATAAGGCCGGAAGGCTATGACAGCATTAAGTTCTGGGTAAACGGCGGAGACAGCGATAAGAAACTGGGATTCTACATAATAAGAGATGCGGCCGATGAAACGTCGGAAAGTCCAAAAATTATTTTTACTGCAAAAGCAGGGGAATGGACAGAAATCACTATTAAATTAGCTGAGCTTGCAAACCCTGAGACAATCCACAGAATCAATTTTCAGGAGCTTGCCGGATCAGCACAGACACCAATATATATAGATGAGATACGTTTGGTTGGATCCGCATCAGATAATGAACCGAAGCCAACTCCTATTCCTGATCCTAATCCCGGACCAAGAACGGATAAGGCTAAAATATCAACAAGCGAATATGATGTTAGTCCTATTGATTTGGTAGATGTAAATGCGACAAAGGAAACTGCATCATTGTTTGCAGCATTAAGGGGTATCGGCGGTAAGAATATTATGTTTGGACAGCAGCATGCTACAACATTCGGTCTTACAACCGGCGGAAGTAAAGATGGCACCAAATCGGATGTGCTTAATAATGTAGGTGCATTTCCGGCTGTTTTTGGCTGGGACACGCTTTCCATTGAAGGAAAAGAGTCTCCCGGTAATACTTCATTATCCGTTGAAGAAAATATTGAACTTCTTGCAGATGTGGTAAAGAAGGCATATGCAACAGGTGGAGTTATAACATTAAGTGCTCACATGCCTAACTTTGTGACAGGCGGAAATTTCTACGATTTGAATGGCGATGTTGTTTCACAGATATTGCCGGGTGGATCAAAGCATGATGAATACAATAAGTTCCTTGACAATATTGCAGCTTTTGCAAACAGCATAAAGGATGAAAACGGTAACTTGATACCTGTAATTTTTAGACCTTTCCATGAAAATACGGGAAGCTGGTTCTGGTGGGGAGCAGCGTTTTGTACACCGGATCAGTATATTAAGCTATTTCGTTACACTGTTGACTATTTAAGAGATATCAAGGGAGTACACAATTTCCTTTATGCATATTCACCATCAAGCAATTTCAGTACTGAAGAAGAATACCTTGAGAGGTATCCGGGAGATGCTTATGTTGATATACTGGGATTTGACCAATATGACGACAGTGGAAGCATGGCTTCTGAAGTAAATTGGATGAAGTCCATTGTAAGCCGTGCGGAATTGCTGACAGAAATGGCAGATAAGAGGGGCAAGGTAGTTGCAATCACTGAAACGGGTGTTGCTGGCGGCATCAAAAAGGAAAATAATGTAAACAAGGAATGGTTTACTACTCTTCTAACTGCATTGAAAGAAAGTGCGGAAGCCGGAAAGAATAAAGCAGCATATATGCTGGTTTGGGCAAACTTTGATATGAGCCAGTTCTGGGTACCGTACATGCACCATTCCATATACGGCAACAATGAGCTTCTGCAGGACTTCGTAAATTTCTATAATGATGACTTCACAGTATTCAGTGATACAATAGACGGTTTTTATGATTTGGATGTGGATACGGTGCCTGAAAAAGCATATATGTATATATCCAATCTTTATGATGGAGCTACTGTTACCGGACCTTATGATGTAAATGTAAAAGTGTTTGAACATGATAAGAAGGTCTCAAATGTAACATTAAAGGTTGGAAATATTGAATTGCCTATGACCAAGAATGAGGACGGTCGGTATGGTGCTCTCTGGATTCCGGCAATTGAGCAAAACGGAACCAAGATAGATTTGACTGCTACTGTGGTATATGATGATGGCACAAAATCGGAAGAAACCATAAAAGTTAAGGTAATGGCTGAAATACCTTTGAAGGTGTATACTTTTGATACAGGATTAGGGAACGTTAGCTATGATGGCTCCTATGCTCCTGAAGATGCAAGTGTAACAGGTACTGTTTCATATGATAGCGAACTTAAAGCTGTTAAGGTTGAGTCCAAATTCATTGATAACGATGATAATAGTGACTGGACATATCAAGAATTAAAGGTAAAGCTTTCGGGAATAAATAATGATGTAGATATGTCAAAGGTTAACAAGGTAGCATTTGATATAATTTTACCGGAAAGTGCAAAAGATACGCTCTTTAAGCCATATACAACGGCATTGATACCGGCGGAACCGGGATACAAAAAATTCGGTGAAGGGGCATTGCAACTGCACTTAAGCGATTTCAAGCAGGACACTTCGGAAACAGAAGGTTACGGTAAGATGTATCGCTATAATGTCCTTGTTGATTTCGAAGATGAGACAGCAACAGGATTGATAATGGCTTTTGTAGCTTTTGACTGGAACTATGAAGGACCTATATTTATTGATAATATAGCCTTCATAAGCGGTATTAAGGTTAAGCCTGCGGATCCTACACTGGTAGATGATTTCGAAGGATATTTCAATGATAATGCAGAGCTTAAAAATGCTTATACTCCAGCCGGTGATTCTTCCACTGTTTCACTTGTGCCACGCAACTTAGGCAAAGCTCTCAAATTCGATTATACTATTGATGCAAACGGATACAGCGGAATTGTTAAGCAAATGGGTGGAGTTGATTGGAGCAGTTTGAATGCATTATCGATGACTATTACGCCCGATGGATTAAACCAGAAGGTGGTTGTGCAAATTAAAGCAAATGGCAAATATTTTGAAATATATCCTGTATTTTCAGATACAGAAGAGAAAAATCTCGTATTGAATTTCTCTGAGTTCACACCTGCTCCATGGGAATCGGATGTTAATAAAGCAGCTGTTCTGACAGATAACATTAATAAGATAGAAGCTATAGGCATATATGTTAACCAGGTTGATGGATTCACCGGAAAAGGTACATTGATAATTGATGATATAAAAGCTGTAAGCGTAGCTGATTAAGGCATTTCTAAAGATTTTTAATTTCCATTTGATTTAAAATAAAAGCGGGCTACCAAAACCCGCTTTTTACATATTTAAGGATTGTGATTAATTGATAAGGAGTAATGTATATATGATTGATAAAATAAAAGAAGTTAATAAATGCTTGGAATCCATAACTATATACAGAGGAATATTACAGGATGAAGTAATTGCAAGCCTTAACAGACTGATAAAGTATATTGATGCCACTGACATTGACCATGTTAAATTTGCCAGATATTATGGTGAGTTTTATCATGTACTGACAAAAAATAATTCTTTTAATTCATTTGTTTATTATGTATTTAAGAGAATGATTTATGATGAAAATGCATTTAGTGATTATGCCAGCAGGGAGCTGAACAAAAAAATTGATGTTAATATACTAAGTGCTGTAGAATATGATTTGGACTGTATTCAAAAAATATCCCAGTTAACATCAAAGGATATTAAGGACTATGTAATATCCGTTCTCTGCAATGATGAGTCTGAGGAGCATTTGGTGAGAAGCTTGCCTGAATGGGATTTTTCCTGTATACCTCAAGACGGCATAAGTGAAATTATGGAACTTTTTATGTCTCAGGAGTACTGGCAAAACTCTTCAGAAGCATTGATAGAATTCTACAGAACAAAAGGTGCAGGAAAGTATGCAAAGTATAAAGGCTTTATTTGGGAAAATAATGAGAGGGGCTATGGACTTAAAGGAGTAGAAACGCCTGATTCAGTGAGGCTGTCGGATTTACCGGGATACGAGCTTGAACGAAAAGAAGTGATCGATAATACATTGTTTTTTCTCAAAGGCTTGAGGGCAAATAATGTACTGTTGTATGGTGATCGGGGAACAGGCAAGTCGTCCACTGTTAAGGCACTTCTAAACGAATACTGTGATGAGGGTCTAAGAATGATTGAAGTCCCTAAAGCATGTTTGTCCGATCTTCCTTTGATAATAGAAGAAATTAAAGACAAGCCTCATAAGTTTATTCTTTTTATTGATGACCTTGCTTTTGAAGACAGCGAAGAAAGCTATACTGCTTTAAAAGCAGTTTTGGAAGGAGGACTATCTGCAAGAACCAGGAATGTGGTAATATATGCAACTTCCAATCGAAGGCACCTTATTAAGGAAAAATTCAGTGACAGAGCAGGTTTGGTTTCAATTAACAATGAAGACGAAGTACGTTCAAGGGATACAATGCAGGAAAAGCTGTCCTTAGCGGACAGATTTGGCATTACCGTAACATTTAGCTTGCCTGATAAGAAAAGGTATCTGGATATTGTTGAAAAGCTTGCCGTGAGCAGAGGCTTGAACGTAGACATGGAGTGGCTGCATAAAGAAGCCATGAAGTGGGAGCTTTTATATAACGGGCGTTCTCCGAGAACTGCACAGCAATTTATTGACTGGGTTGAAGGGTTAATAAGTTCAGGTTGCCATAATTAGTAAGTTCTGATATTCTTACTGTAGAGTATTTTGAAGGTCAATTTTAATATCATGTAAGGGGGGTTTTATGGGAGGTTTTTATCCGCCTTTTTTGAATTTTTCTTCATTGCTTATACAGTGTATGGTACTAGGGGCTTTTGTACTTATTCTATTCAATAAGAAATTGTTATGGAATAGACTTTTAGTATTTTCTTTTTTAAATACTGTTGCAAATGTATTGCCTGTCCAAATTGTATCAAGATCTTCTTATTCAGAAGTGATTTTTATCGCTATATATTTCTTATCCATGATTTTATTGATCAGGTATATTCTAGACTTAAGATTGTTATATTCAGTAATGGGGTCATGTGTTGTTTTTCTCCTTTCAACCATTGTGCAATATTTGAGTATGGCTTTGTTGAAGATTTCGCTTCAAGGGTATGATTTATTTACATGGCTTGCTGCCTCGCCATTAAATTCATTTATTATGAGAAATATTGGAACTCTTTTAGATTTTGTGGGTGTCATTGCAATTTATTATTTCAAAATAAAAATATACATTCCGTCGGATATTTACAAAAAACTAAAAATAGAAATAATACTGAATATTTTTATTATTGTTATGATAATTGTGCCTAATATTCTGTTTTTTGAAACTAATGTGGTTAAAATACCTACTGAACTGATATTGTTCAATGCTGCTTCTGTTTTTGTTCTTATTATTTTTAGCACCAGAAACTCAATAAGATTCGGAGAACTTGAATTGGCTAAACAGGAGTTGGAATTTCAAAAACTTTATAATGAAACACTTGATGAACTTAACGACAGCCTTAGGGGATTTAAGCATGAATTCAATAATATACTTTCCTGTATTCAAGGATACCTTTACATAGATGATATTAAAGGCCTTAAAACATATGTATCCCAGATGCAGAATGAAGCAAATTCAATGAATAATATTGAACCGTTGAATTCATATGTAAAGGATAATCCTGCAATTTATGGTCTTCTTCTTTCAAAATTGTCATATGCACAAGTTAAAAACATAAATTTCAATATTAATGTTTTCTCAAAAATAGCTTTAAGAGATGTTGATATATTGGATTTTTGTAAAATATTAGGTATATTATTGGATAATGCATTGGAAGCATCTTTAGAATCAGAAAAGAGGTATGTAGAATTTCTGGTTAAAGAAGACCGGTCTTCAAATTCATTAATAATAGAAATAAGTAACTCGTTTTCCGGCAATCCTGAAATTGAAAAAATCTATGAAAAAGGTTTTTCAACAAAAGAAGCCCATAACGGTATTGGATTATGGGAATTAAAAAGGATTATTGCAAAAAATAGTGAAAGTGTAAAACTGACCACAAATATATCTGGTGATTTGTTTAATCAGAAGTTGGTGATAACATGAATTCAAAGAGGTTTGGGCCCTAAACGTCTTTGAACTATGTTACTTTATCAGAGACTTTGGAGCTTTTGGCTGGTATGCTGACCAAGGAATACTTGCATATGCCGAAACCGACGCCATAAATGTTGCCAAGGCAGCAATTGATATAGATATTACAAATAACAGCCTTTTACGCATAGGTTATCACCTCCTCTCGTTAAAAAAGTTATAGTAATACTTAATGAGTCAATACTGATAATTCCAGCAAAGGCAGCTTTTGCTCCTAGAGTAGTCCAATTTCGCTTTTTCCGGGCGAACAACCTAGAAGTTTATAGCCTAAGGGTGTAAGCAACAATAAAAAGGGAATATCGGAAAAAAGTATAACATTATATATGACTTTATCATTATTGTGAACAGACAAAGCTATCAGGAAAATTATAACGACTATTGCTAGGGAAGACAGCTTACGATAAAATCTTATCTTTTTGCTTATTATCGGTTTTTCCAGAGTATCGGCCGGTGCATATATAATTATGGCTAATATGTTCGCAATAAAAATAATAAATGCCGGTATTGTGGAACTGATTAAGAATAGATTTGATATTAATATTGGACCGAAAAAAGTTATTAAGGATATAATAAAGCATAAAGTTCGTGTTCGGGCATGTGCCCCTCCTGCTGCAATCCTTAAAGAGCCATACACTACAAAGGAAATTGCCACAAACTTTAAAATCCCCAGTATTAGAGCTGACAGAAAAAAGAAAACCAACAAGAAAGAATTATAGATTATTATATCCAGCCCATATATTAAAACTTCTTCTTTCTCCTCATCAACTCCGCCAATATTGCTTTTAATTAAATTAGCAATTTTAATACTTAATGCTTCTATCATAAGTATCACCTGGGCTTACGGTAGTATAAGGCGTGATTTATATTTGTTTACAATAATCGCTTTATATTTACAATTATAACAAAACATTTTCCTAAATTCAATATATTGTGATAAATAAATGTAAATTCATTTTATTATTTATATTTCATAGACAAATTATATTTGTTGAAATCCGTTTTAATAATGGTTATATTATTGATGTGATATAAATATTGCATGTTAGGGAGAAAATAAAATGATAAAAGTCTACAACAGACGTACAAAAGAGTATGAGGTTGAAAATGTGGCAGGAGGAAAATTCCTAAATGTTCTTTATGGCAGTATTCCGGGTAAAGTAGGTCTGGAGCTTCTGTTTAAAAGAAAGCTTTATTCATATATTTCAGGTAAGTATTGCGACAGCAGAATAAGTGCAGGACTTATCAATAAGTTTGTTGACAACTACAATATAGATATTTCGGAATGTCAGGATGAAGTTAGAAGCTTTAAAACTTTTAACGAATTTTTTATAAGAAAAATGAAGCCCCATATGCGTCCTTTTGATAATGAACCCACTAAGCTTCTTTCGCCTGGAGACGGTAGGATGTATGTATGGAAGGATATAGATATAAACAGGCTTGTTCAGGTAAAGGGCCTTTTCTATTCTCTTAAAGATTTATTGAGGGATGATGACTTAGCTTCAAAGTACGAGGGGGGAGTACTTGCAATACTCAGGCTTTGTCCGCTGGATTATCACAGATTCCACTTTATTGATGGAGGAATCTGCAGTAAGACTGTTAAAATAAAAGGCCACTATTATTCGGTAAACCCTGCAGCATTAAAGAGCGTTTCACGGTTATATTGCCAGAATAAAAGGGAGTACAGCATACTTAAGTCGGATAACTTCGGTGATGTATTGTATATTGAGGTAGGTGCCACATCGGTAGGCTCCATTGTCCAGACATATATGCCTGATCAAAAAGTCTCTCGCGGAGATGAAAAAGGGTATTTCAAATTTGGAGGTTCTACCCTTATTATGGTGATGGAAAAGGATAGGGTTGATATTGATGATGAAATACTTGAGCAGACCGAATCGGGATATGAAACAAGAGTAATTGCGGGAGAGGCTATAGGAAGAAAGAAATAATAATTTTTAATGAAACCAGAAAGTTATTCCGATATATTCAATAAGATTATGCACTTGCTTTCGGAATTTAAGAAGGGATAGAGTGTTCATGGATAAAAAGCGTTGTAATATTGGAGTAATTACACCATATACCGAAAATTTTTATTTCGGGACTTTGCTAAGGGGCATACAAAGTGCGGTAAAAGAAGAAGAAGGAAGGCTTTTTATTTTCAATATATATATGATGGATACATTCAGACCATATAAAAAAGATGCTCAAGAGTATTATTCCTATTCGGTTAATCACATTGATGGGTGGATAATTCTGGCTTTTGGTTTAAAAGAGGAGTATTACAATACTATTTTTAATACTGGAAAGCCAGTTGTTTTTTTAGGACGAAGGTCGGAATATTATAACTGTATGAGAGTTGTTGATGACAGCTATGACGGTGGAAGGCAGGCTACCGAGCATCTTTTGGCTCATGGGCATAATAGGATAGCTTATGTAGGTTCAAGCAATGTACCCGATATGTTGGAAAGGCAGGCCGGATACAAAGAAATACTTGAGAAGCATGGTTGCTACGATGAAAAACTTGTTTATGATGTTGCTCATGCTATGCCCAACTATGGAAAAGAAATTGCTGAAAAGATGATTCAAGAAGGCATTGATTTTACAGCCATATTTGCCGCAAATGATAGTTTGGCAATGGGCTTGATAGAGGGATTGAAGGAAGCAAATATAAATGTTCCGAGAGATATAGCAGTTGTAGGATATGATAACTCGGAAAGTGCCAAAAAATTCAGACCTGCTTTAACCAGTATGAACCAGAATACTTTTATAATGGGAAAAGAGGCAGCTATTGCTGTAATTAAATGCATAAAAGGGGAAAATGTTGAAAAAGAAATATTTGTAAAGTCAGATATAATTGTAAGAGAGTCCTGCGGTTGTTTGTATAAAACAGATACTTTAGGTGAGGATAAAACCATTGATGATATGAAACGAGAAAATACTATGATAGATAGACTTGAAGATGTTCTACACATAAATTCACATCTTGGAACAAAATTCTTTGAGCTTAGTGTTAATGAAATAATAAAACTTATTCCACAAGTAATAGATGAATATACATGGTTCTGTTTTGGAATGTTTAAAGATGATAAAGAGAATAAAAATAAAGTGGTTGTTCAAACAGTGGTTAATAATATAAAAAAAACAATGAATAATAATACGTTTGAGTGTGCTTTGGAGGATTTTCCTCCTCCTGAGTGCATGCAGGATTACGAGTTGGATGAAAACGATGTAATATTTGTGGTACCTATAATGACCGAAAAAAAGAATATGGGTGTAATGTCATACGTGTCTAAAATCTTCGAAGAAACTACATTGTTCGTTTATGATATGCATATGCTTATGTATAATCTCATTGGTATTTCCATAGATAAAGACCTGGTAATGACGGATTTGAAAGAGACTCTGGAAACCCTAAAAAAAACTCAGGAACAGCTTATAGAATCGGAAAAACTGATATCTTTGGGAAGTTTGGTATCAGGTATTGCAGATGGAATCAATAGACCGATAAGTGAAGGAGTTAATTTAATTTCTCAACTCAAAGATAATATACTGATGTTAAAGGAGCTGTTTTATGAAAAAAAGCTGTCAAGGGCGAAACTTAATGAGCTTCTAAAAGAAAATAATGAAGCTGTAAATATACTTCTCGCAAATCTAAAAGAGGCATCGGACCTTATATTGAAATTCAAGCAGATCGCAATGGATAATGCTATCGAAGAGACAAGGCTTATTAAAGTCAGGGAATATATTGACGATGTTCTTTTAAGCATAGACTTGAAATCAAGAAAGCGGGATATGGACATTAATATTGAGTGCCCAGAAGACCTTTGCCTAATATGTAATCCGGGAGATTTATACAGAGTATTTTCAAACCTTATATTAAACTCAATAATACATGGCTATGATGAAGGAGAAAAAGGTGAGATATCAATTGTATTTAAAAAGAAAGAAAAAAGCCTGGTTATGGAATATAGGGATTATGGCATGGGCATAAAAAGAGAAATTTTTGATAGAATTTTCGAACCGTTTATTACAACGAACAAGGAAAGTACAGGCTTAGGATTGGGGTTATACATGATAAGCAACACAATTAAAAAGCTTGGCGGAACTATTGAATGTGAAAGTGAATACAATAAAGGGACAAGTTTCATAATTAATCTCCCATTGTCATTGATTGCAGAATATTTATAAAGAAGGGAAACAATATGAAGAACAGGCTTCGGATTGGTGTAATCACAAAGTATACAGACGGAATATACCATGGCAATCTGATAAACGGTATTAACTGCTGTATAAAAGAAATGAATGCCAAATTATTTGTAATCAATACTTTTATGATCAGTCGCTTTTTTACGGACATAAAAAAGGTCGAAAGATATTATAATTTGGCTTTTAATCATATAGACGGTTGGTTGATTTTGGCGGAGGGCACAAATGACAGCTATTTAAATAAGATAGTTGGAAATGACAAGCCTGTTGTGTTTATTGGCACCGGAAATGAGGCAGAAAAAAGTACTATAGCTCAGAATGTTTATGAATTGGGATATACTGCTGCGACTACATTGATTAATAAGATTAAAAGCGGGGAAAAAAGCGAGAAAACCATATTTACTGAATCTAAAATAATAATGAAAAAGTCTTGCAACTGTAATTTCGATTCAAATAATATCGGGGATCTTTCAAATGAAAATGGACGCAAAAAGGATATCATTATAAAATATCTTGAAGAGACCATTTTGAAAAATACGGATATTGGAGCTAAACTGCTTACAGCAGATATTGATGGGATTAAAAAGTTATTTCCCTATATTATAGACGGCTATTCCTGGGAGTGTATTGGATTTTGGAACGATGAAAAATATGAAGAGGATAATTTAATTATAAAAGATTTATATGAAATGGCAAAAAAGCATGAAAGTATTAATATATCCTGTAAACCTCAAGAATTTCCACCGTTAGAAGTGTTGGAAGATAAAAATTATATGGACAATGATGAAATAATTTGGATTCTACCCATTTCATCAACAACAAGAAACTGGGGTGTGATGGCTTATTCCTGTCCGTTTAATGAAATTTCGGCACTTGTTAAAAATAATATTTCTACAGTTATGACTACACTTTTGGGTATTGCAATGGAACGTGATGTTGCTCAAACAGATCTGGAGGTTAGTCTTGAGACACTTAAACAAGCACAAGAGAAATTAATTTATTCGGAAAAGATGGCTGCATTGGGAGGTCTGGTTGCAGGGGTTGCCCATGAAGTGAATACTCCTGTAGGAGTCAGTATAACAGCTGCATCTTTTCTAGACGATAAGGATAATGAAATAATAAATTTGTTTGATTCAGGAAAACTTAAAAGAGTTGATCTCGAAGATTATATTAATACAGCCTTGGAAACCATTGAAATTCTTAACCTTAATCTCGATAGAGCTTTAAAACTGGTAAAAAGCTTTAAGCAAATATCTTCTAATGAGTCAACGACAGAAAAGAAACGGTTCTTTTTAAAAAAACATATAGACGAAGTCTTAATGAGTTTAAACCCTAAGATCAGATTGACAGGTCACAGTATAATTGTAAATTGTGACAGTGATTTGGAAGTATGTGCTTCACCTGTAAGTTTGTCTCAAATCATTATCAATCTTGTCATGAATTCTCTTTTACACGGTTTTGAGAATATAAAACAAGGAAAAATAGAAATAAACGTATATAAGGAAAATGACGAAATTGTGATTGAATACAGTGATAATGGAAAAGGAATAAATAAAAACGATATTAAAAAAATATATGAGCCGTTCTTTACAACGAAAAGAGGAAAAGGCGGAACCGGACTGGGACTGAATTTAGTATACAATATTGTAACCAAAGAATATAAGGGCAATATAAAATGTAAAAGTACAATTGGCAATGGAACTACATTTATTATAAGAATACCTGTGAGCATATGCTAAAATAAAACGACGCAAAACGAAAGGTTATGGCCTTTCGTTTTGCATTTAGGAAATAAAGTCGTGATTTAAAGAACAGGAATTGACTCAATTAGCTTTTTGTTTGGTTTTATTTCATAAGCCTTATCTTTAATCCATTTATCGAGTTGCTCATTATATTTCCCATACTCGATATCCATTTTTACTTCTGATTTTACATCATCAAGAGTTAATCTTTTAATGAATTTTATTATATGATAACCGAATTTGCTTTTTACAAGACCAATATCGCCATCCTTTGCACTAAATATCCATTCATCATATTCTTTAACTGTCATTCCTTTGGAAGCACTGACTTCTCCGTTTTTTTCCTTAGAACCTTCGTCTTCCGAATACTCTTTTACCAGACTGTCAAAATCTTCTCCGTTTTTTGCCTTTTGCAATATTTCCTCTGCGAGTTTTTTCTTTTCAGCAAGTTGTTCTTGAGGCAATTCATTATCCTCTTTGTCTGTGGTTCTTATAAGGACATGCTTTGATATTACTCTGTCGTAAGCATCTTTGTGTTCATTGTAATATTCTTCTATCTCCTTGTTGGATACATTTAAGTCTTTTTTAAATTTATTGACGAAAATTTCATATGCAAGGACATACTCCTTATATATAGCTTCATACCGGTCAAAACTTACTCCGTATGTATCCTGTACATACTTTTCTGCTTTACTGCGGTCACCTTGCCCGTTATCTTTGATTATGCCGTCCATATGTTCTTTGATTTTATCAAGACTTTGCTGATCAAGCTCAAGATTTTGAGCCTTAGCATGGGATAGCAGTATTTTGAGCTCTTGTAGTGATGCGAGGCTTTTTTCTCTGGCAACTTCAACAGGATCACTACCTGCCACTTTGGTTTGCCAAAATTTTTCTAATACTGATTCCTCTTTGCCGTAAACACCGGATAACTGCTCCATATCCCGTTTTGCATTTTTTAAATAAAAAATAAATTCATCTTTGGTGACCTTCTCGTTACCTATAAAAGCTGCCGTATCGTCGTCAAATGTGACTTTGCTGTCGGATGAACATCCAAAAGTTGTTACAATTATAAATAATGATAAAATCAGTAAAATAATTTTTTTAAATGTCATTTTACCTTTTCCTTTCTTTGGTACACTGTTATACACAGATGATTTTGATACTGTAAAAATCCTTAATAATATGATAACATGTAAAGAACATAATTTCTATAATTTTAAAGCTATATTAAATACGATTAATCTTACATTTATATTTTGCTAAATGTAAGATTAATAATGTATTTAACAATAAAAAGGAGATTGACAGTTAAATGGGAAGAATTCTGGTTTTGACGGAAAAGCCTTCGGTTGGAAGGGATATTGCAAAGGTATTAAATTGTAATCAAAATGGCAACGGATATATTTCCGGTTCAAAATACATAGTGACATGGGCATTGGGACATCTTGTGACCCTTGCGGATCCAGAGGTGTACAGTGACAGGTATAAGGTATGGAGGCTGGAGGATCTGCCCATGCTGCCCGATAAAATGGAGCTTGTGGTGATAAAAGAGACTGCCAAGCAGTTTAAGGTAGTTAAGGAGCTTTTGAGAAGAGAGGACATTGATGAGCTTGTCATTGCCACTGATGCAGGACGTGAAGGAGAGCTTGTGGCAAGGTGGATTATAAAGAAGGCAGGCTTTAGAAAGCCCATCAAAAGGCTTTGGATATCATCTCAGACAGACAAGTCCATAAGGGATGGTTTTAACAATTTAAAGCCTTCAAGGGAGTATGACAACCTTTACAGGTCGGCTCAATGCAGGGCTGAGGCTGATTGGCTTGTTGGACTTAATATCACTAGGGCACTGACATGCAAGTATAATGCACAGCTTTCGGCGGGAAGAGTGCAAACTCCTACTTTAGCTATGATTGTAGAAAGAGAAAATGAAATAAACAGATTTGTTCCAAAGGACTACTGGACTATTGAAGCTAAGGTGAACGGATTCTATTTGAGGTGGCAGGATAAAACTTCGGGGCAAACAAGAATATTTGACAGGTCTAAAGCTGATGCAATAGCAGCTAAGCTTGCCAACAAAATGGCCACTGTAGTTGATATCAAAAAGGAAGCTAAGAAAGAGCCGCCGCCTCTTGCATATGACCTTACAGAGCTTCAAAGGGATGCAAACAGGAGGTTTGGATATTCGGCAAAGCAAACATTGTCGATTATGCAGAGATTGTATGAAGTGCATAAGATTGTAACATATCCGAGAACCGATTCAAGATATATAACCGACGATATTGTTCCAACATTGACTGACAGGCTCAAAAGTATTGCAGTTGGGCCGTATGCGGAGCATGTCCGCAATATAATGAGGAATAAAATAGTTGTAACCAAAAGATTGGCAGACAACAGCAAGGTAACCGATCACCATGCCATAATTCCTACCGAGCAATATGTAAACTTAAATGCTTTAAATCACGATGAAAGGAATATTTTCGATCTGGTGTCAAAGAGGTTTATTGCCGTACTAAGTCCTTCCTTTGAATATGAGCAGACTACCATAAGAGCAGATGTTCAGGGAGAGACTCTTTATGCAAAGGGTAAAATAGTAAAATCAAAAGGCTGGAAATTCATATATGGCGGAAACATCGGTGATGATGATAATGAAGAAGATGATGATAAGGACCAATCTTTGCCGGATATCAAAAAGAATGAAAGCCTTAAAATATTGTCTGTAAAAACAATTAATGGAAAGACAAAGCCGCCTGCCAGATACACTGAAGCAACGCTTCTTTCTGCAATGGAAAATCCCGGCAAGTTTGTTGCCAACAAGACATTGAAGGAAGCGCTGGAAAACAGTACAGGTCTTGGTACCCCTGCCACAAGGGCGGATATAATAGAAAAGTTATTCAGCTCATTTTATATAGAGAAAAGAGGAAAGGAGATTTTTCCTACTTCCAAAGGTATTCAGCTTATTGGTCTGGTTCCGCAAGATCTAAAATCTCCTGAGCTCACAGCAAAATGGGAGCTTCAATTATCCCACATCAGCAAGGGTAAAGCCAATCCGGATGTGTTCATAAAAGACATGAAAAACTATGCAACAAAGCTGGTTAGGGATTGTATTGCCAGTTCTGCAGCATATACCCATGACAACATGACAAGGGAAAGATGTCCTGAATGCGGTAAATACCTATTGGACGTAAAAGGTAAAAAAGGAAAGATGCTTATATGTTCCGACAGAGAATGCGGCTTTAGAAAGTCGGTATCCCAGATTTCAAACGCTAGATGCCCTGAGTGCCATAAGAAGATGGAAATAAGGGGTGAGGATGAAAAGAAAACATTTTACTGTGTTTGCGGATACAGAGAAAGGGTTTCCGATTTTACAGAGAGAAAGAAAAACGAGGTAAACAAGAAAGAGGTCAGCAGGATACTCAGTTCACAGAACAAGTCTGAAAGCATAAACTCTGCTCTAGCAGATGCGTTGGCAAAGTTGAAAATGTAGTCTTTGAAAATGTAGTATTATATATAAAAAAGAATATGGAGACGTTAACTGAAAATAATTGTACAAAAGGGATGCTAAAAATGGCGTCCCTTAATTTATTGGTCTTATTAGTAAAATATTAGTAAAAAACAAACAGTAACTATTGACAATACATTTTTATAAATGCATACTTTAAAACATAAAGTGCTTTAATAAATAAGGAGTTGATTTTATGGATGAAAAGAAATTAAATGAAGCTGTAGAGAATATTTCGTTGATTAAGGATGAGATAGATAAGACTAGCAAATCCTTTAGTGCATTCAGCAAAATATTTATTTACTGGGGAGCACTTTTTATACTCAACAGCATTATAAGCCTTTTTATGGTTGCAAATTTGGCATAAGCCTGCTATACGCATATACCAATTTGCCTTTTGTTGATGCCACTATAATCCAATTGCTGTATTCGCTGGCATTGCCTTTCACATTCATATATACCGGCGTTTACTTAAAAGCACAACAGGCGAGGGGGGAACAACTTGGATATAAATTCGATTCCTGATATATTTCAGTCAAAGCTTAGGATTGCAATTGTTGCAGCCCTTATAACCGGCGAGAAGACTTTTAAAGAAGTAAAGGAAATTACGGGTGCTACCGACGGTAACCTCAGCATTCACCTGTCAAAGCTTGAGGGGGCGGGCTATATAGAAATATATAAAGATTTTTTTAACAACAAGCCAAGAACAAGATATAACCTTACAAAGAAGGGGAAAAGTGAGTTTGTTGATTATGTAAATAAGCTCGAAAGTATTATTAAAAATCACGGTTTTGCTTAAAAAAGAACTGTTAAGAAAACTGCTTATTTAGCCGATAAAACAGATGGGGTGTTGGAAATGTTTTCTGAATAATAGTTTTCAACACCCACTGCGATTGATTTTGCCAATTTATCTTTGAATTCGTCGGTTTTTAACAGACTTCTATCGCAGTCATTGGAAATGAAAGCGGTCTCTACAATCACTCCAGGTATTTGAGCATTTTTTAGTATAAAAAAATCAGCCTGTTGGGGTTGGTGTGCGTACCTTTTTTTACCATCAATGATAATTGAGTTTAATTCTTTTTGTAAACAATATGCAAGTGATTTTGATTCGGGAAGATTGTTGCTGAAAAATACTATTGCACTGTTTGCATTTGGATTTTTTAAATGGCAATTAACATGGATGCTTAAAAAAAGCTTGGCATTGCTTGAATTAATAATATTAACCCTGGCATTCAAATCTCTCAATTGACGTGTTGAGCCTGATTTTGAATATTCATCTAGGGATATGTCTTTGTCACGAGTCATTTTAACCTCGAAATCCTTCTCTTGAAGATAGGATTTAAGCTTTTTGGCTATATATAAATTTATATCCTTTTCCAAGACACCTTGAAATGATGCTCCTCCATCCATACCTCCGTGTCCGGGATCAACCACAATTAATTTGGAACATGAATTATTAGTACTTTTTATAAAGCTAAGTACGGAGTAAAAGACGGAAAATAAAAAAAGTATTGCTATAAAAGCTATAGTAACAAGAGTTTTTCTTTTTAATACAACTAACCTCATAGTCTTATTCAATACTCCACTAATTATATAAGTATTCATGATATATATAAGTATTCATGTATTTGGGGATATATGAATAAGTATAAGTTTGCTTAATTATTTATTATATATTGACAGAAATTAAAATTTTATCTACATTAAACACAATACCAAAAAAGGGAGCGGTATTTCTATTGAGGATATTCGCAATATCTGATATTCATATTGATTATAAAGTAAACAAAAAATGGATTGATGACTTGTCACGACAAGACTATATCAACGATATTCTAATAATCGCAGGAGATATTACAAGTGATATTAAACTATTGGAGTATGTATTTAAAGAACTTAAAAGATGCTTTTCAGAAGTATTGTATGTTCCGGGCAATCATGATTTATGGGTTTTGGATGACCCTAAATTAACTTCCATAGGAAAGTTTTATAAAATAATAGAAATAGCAGAAAATAACGGTGTTATAACTAAGCCTTATACATATAAAAATTTATCAATTGTACCTATATTCGGATGGTATGATTATTCTTTTCAGAAGAAAACACCTAACATATCTAAAGTATGGATGGATTATAGTGCATGCAGATGGCCGGATAATTTTAATGAGAGTGATGTGTGTGACTTCTTTACTGAGTTTAATATCAATAATGGCAATATGATGGTAAAGAATGACTTGATAATATCATATTCTCATTTTTTGCCAAGAATAGACATAATGCCTTTTTTTATACCTCCCAAATATAGAGAGATATATTGCGTTTTAGGAAGCAGTATAATTGAAAGTCAGATTAGAAATTTAAAATCAAATATTCATGTATATGGTCATAGTCATGTCAATTTGAGAGATTTCAGAGATTCTACGCTTTATATAAACAATGCCTATGGATATCCGTATGAGACCAGGATATGTGCTAAGAAATTAACAATGATTCATGAATTGTAAATTTAAATAATTCGTATTTTCCTTAATATAATGACAAAAACACTTTAGACTTTTTAATCTAAAGTGTTTTGTCGTTTTGGATGAAATTTGCAAAGTTATAGTATAAAAGCATTTAAAGCTTTTTATAAAGGGGTTTAAGTGTGTGTACTTTAAGTCGAATACTGTATATTTTAAAGTAAATCAACACTAGTGTGTTTACCTGTTTTAAAGAAAACAGTCTGTGGATTTGGCTTAAGCTTATCTTTATATTAAACAAAGGATAGAAAAAATGAAAGCTAGCAAATGTATATATATATATTTATTTATTGTTTTGTTGAAAATTTACATTTTTTTAAAAAAGCTATTGACAATGAATGTGTGGCAGTGTATTATCTAAGTAACACAGTGTGACACTACTTTAAGTCCATTTTATTTTATTTGTTTTCCTGGAGAATTTGCTCTAGATTGCTGAAATACCACACTTTTGATTATTACTGATGTCTTAAAACACTTATAATATGATTCTAATAAGATTGGAGATTGTATGGATTTAAAGTTTGATAACAATACACCCATTTATATTCAGATTATGAACTGGATAAAAGAGCAGATAGTTTCAAATAAATTTTTGGCTGGAAGCAGACTTCCTTCAGTCAGGGATATGTCCGAACAATTCAATGTTGATTCCACTGCATAAACTCTTTTTTTACAATAGATGTACCTTGACAACT
>DAOOVO010000067.1:0-21791 GCA_035370245.1 Pseudobacteroides sp. | reverse complement strand
TAAAAAACCTCATTAATCTTCAACCGATGATGCAGACAGCTATTGTTGCTTCTGACAGATTGGGAGAAATATTGGACTTGGAACTTGAGAAAAGCGAAGCAGAAGATAAAAAAATAGCACCAAAGACACTTAAAGGGTTGATAGAATTTAAAGAATTGGACTTCCGTTACGGTACCCGACAGTTAGTCTTGAAAAATATTAACCTTAAAATAAACAGCGGAGAAAAAATTGCATTTGTTGGTGAAAGCGGCTCCGGGAAAACAACCTTGGTAAAGCTACTATTGAACCTGTATAAATGGGAAAAAGGCGAAATCCTAATCAACGGCTACAATGTCAAGGATATAAATATGAATTATCTGCGTGAACGCATTGCATATATCTCACAGGACATTTTCCTTTTCAGCGGTACAATATATGAGAACCTTACACTAGGCATAGAGAATCCTGATATGGAAACTGTTATTGAAGCCGCAAAGATGGCAAAGGCGCATGATTTTATTAACCAGTTTCCCTTGCGCTATGAAACCATGCTGGAAGAAAACGGCTCTAATCTATCAGGTGGTCAGAAGCAACGACTGGCTATAACAAGAGCACTCCTTAAAAAGCCTGATATTCTAATAATGGATGAGGCCACAAGCAACCTTGATTCTATTACGGAAAAGGCTATAGAGAGGACTATCAACGAACATACCCATGGAATTACAACTCTTATAATTGCACACAGGCTTTCCACTATTATGAGGTGCGACAAAATCTATGTTATGGACAAGGGCGAGTTTGTGGAAAGCGGAACGCATCATGAACTGATGGATAAAAGGGGGTTGTACTATGACCTTTGGAAAGAGCAGTTACCTGAGACAAATGAAATAGAAAAAGAAGCTGGTATTCCGTCAATCCCAATTGTTCCTTTTGTCGGAGGAGTATTTGAATCAGCAGCGGCAAAGGAAGGTGAGGGAGAATGAAGACCTACATACAAGATATAAAGGACATGTCTGACAGCCGGGAAATGCTAGAAGCAAAACCTCACTTTTTCATGACATGGTTTATATATATACTCATTGCCATTATTGGTGTGGCATTGGTTTGGGCATATTTCGGTGAAATAGATGACTATGTTAAGGCAAACGGTGCAGTAAGACCGGGTGACAGGATAAGTACAATAAGGAATGCTGTTGCCGGACGAGTAGACAAGGTCAACATTGAGGAAGGTATGCGAGTCAAAAAAGGTGATGTACTTTATACCATTGAAACCAATGGAATTTTGCTTGATAAGGATGAGAAAGCAAAGATAGTTTCAAGGCTTGAAAAGGAAAACAAGAATCTTTTAAAGTTCAAGCAAAGCATACAGGAAGAAAAAAATCTCTTTGATTCGGGCAATGCTGATGAGGTCGATTATTATAACCGTTTTCAGAAGTATATGACCGATAGGAAAACAAATATGGAACAGATGAATAACTCAAAGATTGACCTTATACAGTTAAAAGGTGATGCTGAAGCCTCAAAGAAAATGGCAGAAGTCAAGCTGGAAAACTCAAAAGAGGTTTTAAAAAATCAGGAGACTTTGCTTGCTTCCATTGAAAAAAATAAGAACCTGTTTGATAGAGGCAGTACAGAGTATCAAAGAAGGTATGAAGATTTTGCATTCAATCTAACCCGATTGAACTCACTATATGAGCAAAAAAAAGTTACATATGAAAGGCTTAAAAGGCTTTATGACGCAGGCGGGGTAGCAAGAAAGGAACTGGAAGATGCAAAGAATCAAATGGATCTTGCAAAGCTGGATATGGATAAATTCAAAAATGAATTTGTAATGAACCTGCAGGATGCAATCAAGCAATCTGAACAAAGCATTGCAGAGCTTTCAGCTTCCATAGCAAAGTGGAAGACAAGCCTTGATGCATACAACAGCAAGAGTCAAAATACAGAACTGATACTTGAAAAATTGCGTCTTGATACGCTTGTACAGATTGAGGATGGTCTGTCAGCAAATAGGACTAACCTTGACAAGGCAAAAAGTGAATTAAAAAATCTTGAACTGAATTTAAAAGAAGCTACTGTAACTTCTCCTATTGATGGTATAGTAAACCTGTATACGGAAATCAACAGGGGCGATTTGCTTCAAAACGGAATTGAAATTGCAGCAATTGTGCCGGATACAAGCACTGAATACAAGATTCAACTGATGGTGTCTAATAAGGACATTGCAAGCATTAAAGAGGGGCAAAAAATCAAATACCATTTCCTTGCACTTCCCTATCGTGAATACGGTGAGGTCGAAGGTATAGTGAAAAAGATTGGTACGGATGCCAGAGTGGATAAGGAATCAGGAGCAAGCTACTATATGGTGGAAGCTACTGTTGAAAAGACTGAACTTGAAAGCTACAAAGGTGTCAAATCCCATATTAAAGCCGGTATGGTATGTGAAGCACAGGTTGTTACTAACTCAAGAAAAGTTTTGTGGTGGCTCCTAGAAAAGATAAATCTCATTGATTGAAAGGATAGATAAACATGGTTAAAAATAAGCGTTTCATATCTGCTATTGTGGTGGCTTCTGTATGCATTGCAGTGTCTGGAGCATATGCGGCAGGAAGGATATATACAAATAAAACCATAGATGATTTAAAGAACTATGTTGATAGTAGTAACAAGAGTATTCAAGTGGTAGACAGTGAGCAGCAAGTTTTAGAATCAAGATATAATGAAGTCCTCAAACAGTATAATGAAAGCCGGAAGCAGACTGTACTGATTCAAAATCAGATTGACAGATTGAATTTTGACAGAAATCAGTACCAAAAGAAGAAGGAACAACATCAGTTGGTAGAAAAATACCAGCTGCAGGTTGAATATTATAATGTTTGCCTGTTTATAAAGCAACTATCATTAGCTCAAAACGAATTGGAGGTTGTTAACAAGCAAATTTCTGTCGAGAGGGAAAAGCTTAATCAAGGAGATTCAACTCAGCTTGCAGTTGATGAGTTAAATAGCAGGAAGCGGATAATTCAAGATAAAATTTCAGGACTTAATCAAAACATTGAAGTGGGTAAAAATGCACTGAAATCCAGGCTGAATGAAACTTCAGGCATACAGTTTGATCCTTCTTTTACAATTCCTTCAGTTGTTGAGGGTACGGATACATATTCTTTGTCCGAGTTACAAAAGAAATGTAAAGATAATAATATAGATTTGCTCCAAATGAATGCTTATTTAGGATTTTATAATACATTGATTTCCAACTTGAAGGCTATTGTTGGAGAAAATGATTCTGCTTATTTTTCTGCAATTTCAGAAAGGGTTAAGCTTCAAGCTGATGCTAATATTATGAGGACTGAAATTGATAACTATGTGGAGCATCAGTATAGTATTTTTAAGCAAAGTCTTTCTGCATATACCACAGCTCAAGAAAGAAAAGACATATTAAACAGGCAATTGGATTTATTAAAAACCAAATATGAGAATGGGGATATAAGTGAACTTCAGTACTTGTCAGATAGATATTTGATATTGAAAGAATTATATGATGGTTATAGTGCAATCATAGGGAAAATTAATGAAAAAACATTGATGAGCTTAATAGAGGCTGGGATTGTGATGGGTAAATAATTGGTACTATACAAGCTTTAGTATTTCTACAGAGCAAGCCATATCCTTTATCCTTTGAATACTTTTTTCCATCAGAGCATCAACATAATTTGTAACAACCAAAAAATCGGTGCTTTCAATAAAGCTATCGGGAATTTCATCCATAAAGAAATGAAACATCTTAGATCTTTTGAGCTGCATCATAGCCATTGATTCAAGCAGAAGGTTTATATGACCGGAACCTGCAGGTATAAGAATGGGAGTTTCGTCATCCCGGGATGAATGGCAGTTGCAGCAAAAGCCTGTTTCAATGCCTTTGGATATCAGAAAGTATGCAATTGAGGCACAATAGGATATTGCCTTTTCCATGATCTCCGCATCAGTGTTGTCGTCCCAGCTTTCCTCATTTGATTGAATGTTTAGGAGTATGATAATCTTCATATTTGATGTGTAATCTGTGTTGTAAACCTTAATACTGCCGGTGCGGGCAGTTGTTTTCCAGTTTATTTTGTTCATGGAATCGCCATATTGGTAATCCCTTACACCTGAAATCATAAAGGGGTCGTCAATAATCCAGCGTCGTACAACTGTATCTCCTATCCAGCTTCGGCATGGGAGATTTAAGTTTTTAACGGGTATTATTTTAGGGTATACCAATAAGCCTGCGGATAGAGTCAATTCCTCATATGTTTGAATGATACTGAGTGCGTCTTTGCATGACAATACTGCGGATTTTAGAGTATAGAAGCCGCGTTTTACACATTTTATAGTATGCTTGCGGGTTATTCGTGTAAAAGGCAGTATGCTGAAAAAGCTCCTATGAAATTGTTGGTGCTTTATATCGAGATTAGCCTGTTTTTGAAACTGAAGGTGGGAATCAATTTCAGATTCCAATTGAAGCCAGAGAACAGGTATCAGCTTGTTATTGGATATTATTTCGATCATTTGAACCTCTTCACCTTCGAAGACATGGGGAGAGCCAAATGATCTTGAATACGTGATACCCTTAAGCCCCCAGTACTTATAAATGACAGCTTGTATATACACTATAATCAGTGTTGATATGACCAGCAAACCCACACTCATATATCATATGAATCCTTTCGATAACTTTTCCTCCGATGGAACTTCTATGCTTGATATGATTTGATCCAGTATGTTGCCTATACTGCTTGTATTTCTTCCTAAAATTGGGTTTTTTAGTATCAGTCTATGGCACAGTACAGGCTTTACAATGTATTTAACATCGTCAGGAATAATATAACTGCGTCCCTTTAATATGGCATACACCTGGCAAGCCTTTAATAAAGCCTGGCTTGATCTGGGGCTTGCACCTAGAACAATGTCGGGGTGGCTTCTTGTTTTTTCTATGATTTGGAGAATATATTTTAAAATATCGTCACTTGCATGAACACTGCTGTATGAACTTTGTGCATCAACAATGTCGGAAACGGATGCTACAGGACTAATATCATCTATTGGATTGTGTGATATAAAACGTTTTAGTATCTCAATTCCCTCATCACTTGTTGGATAACCCATTGAAATTTTAAAAAGGAACCTGTCTAATTGTGCTTCCGGCAAGGGGAAAGTTCCATGTGTTTCAACAGGATTCTGGGTGGCTATGACCATGAAGGCTTTGCCGAGTTCCCGAGTTTCCCCGTCTATTGTTACCTGCCTTTCCTCCATACATTCCAAAAGGCTTGATTGTGTCCTTGGTGTAGCCCTGTTGATTTCATCGGCCAGAAGAATATTTGAGAAAATTGGGCCAGGGCGAAACTGGAATTCACAAATTTTTTGATTATAGTAATTAATACCCGTCAAATCAGAGGGCAACAAATCTGGAGTAAACTGAATTCTCTTAAAAGAACAGTCTAAAGATCTGGCGAGAGTCTTGGCAAATACTGTCTTACCCATGCCGGGTACATCTTCTAAAAGTATGTGCCCTGATGTTATCAAAGCGATTAATGTAAGATCTATTATTTCATCTTTTCCAACAATAACCCTGCCAATGTTTTGCTTTATATTTAATGCAAGCTCTCTTATCTGTTCAATTTTCATATTAGCACCGCCATATATACAGGATATGATACCACTTTTTATTTGAGGTGTAATTATATTCATTATATACAATTGAGGCCGTCATTGCAAAAAATTTTATATGCACTTATATGTCAAATTAGAAATATATAGAAAATGTTTCTTTGCTTTGTCGAAATGAAGTGAAATTTTAATTATTATGCTGAAATCTTGGCAAAAATATGTAATAATATTAATATAAAAAATATTTTTTTAATTTTATGTAAATATAAAGCCTTTAATTCTTATAATTGATGCTGATTAAGGGCTATTAATTAAGTTTTTTGTACGCAGGGGGAGTTATATGAAGAAACAGATTTTTAAGCTACTTGTAAACATCGTGGCTGTATCAGCCATAATGTTTCTTTTTAGCGTTCATTTGTCGGCACATCCGATGGATGGTGAGAGATTTCATTTCAGGCAGCCAAATGGAGCAAAAGTTGAAGTTAAGGTTTTCGGCGATGAATACTATCAACGTGTAGAAAGCATAGACGGCTATACATTGATACGAAATAAAAAGGGAAATATATGCTATGCGAAACTTAACAGAAATGGAAGGCTTGAACCTACAAATAAGGTTTATAACGGTTTGCCTTTGAGTGTGGAAGAAGCCAGGTCCATTGGTATTGAGAAAGGTTTATATGAAGATAAAAACATAGTATTGGAACAAGTAAATGAAAAACGCAGTGAGATTCAGCTAAATGCACCGTTGGAGGAAGAGAAGCTGGCAGCAACTCCAACGCCTTTGCCGTCAGGGGTTCCAATCATACCCACTGCGACACCGTCAAAGGTTAAAGGGTTGGTTGTATTGGTTGATTTTCCCGATGTAAAGAGTGCTGTTTCAACTGGTATCATTGAACAGTTGTTTAACAAGGCAGGGGCAGGCTCTGTTTATGACCATTTTTATGATATATCGGGACAGAAAATCGAATTCACCAACAAGTTCGTTGGTTTTTATACAGCCAAGTATGAAAAGAGCCATTATGACAGCGGGACAGGATATGCAGGCTCTACTGAACTTATGAAGGAAGTTTGTGCATGGCTTAATTCAAATCCGGATTTCACTACAGATGATCTCACATTGAATGAAGATAAATCCATAATGGCATTTACACTGCTTTATGCAGGAAGTCCTGAAGCAGGTTGGGCCAATGGTCTTTGGCCTCATTCGGGAGGGTTTAACTATGTCCTGAAAAATGGAGTAAGGATCAACAACCATCAGTTTTCCAACATTGGCTCAAAGCCACAAACCACTACTATAAATCATGAGTGCGAGCACATGATTTTAAAATGGCCGGATTATTATGATTATGATGGAGATTCCAAGGTTATAGGCAAGTTTAACGAATTTGCCAATCCTTACTCAAGGTGTGTTATAAGCAGATTTTATAAGATACACTGGCTCAATGGCCTTCCTGATGGTACTGTTGTATCAATACCGGCAGGTTCAAGGGATGTTTATGGGTATATAAATACTAAAAACAATAATGAGATGTTCCTGATAGAAAACATACGCAAAAAAGGTGAATGGGCAACATTTCCCGGAGAAGGTTTGCTTATTTGGCATATTGACAAAAAAGGAAACAATAACTATCAGCATATGACTGCTCAAAAGCATTACATAACATCAATAGAACAGGCAGACGGAAGGTTTGATCTAGAGAGGAATGTTAATAACGGTGATGCCGGTGATCTTTTCTATGCAGGTTATAAGGACAAGTTTAATGATGTTACGATTCCCAACTCCAGGTGGTGGAATGGAGCAAGCTCGGGTTTTAATATATCAAATATCAGTGCCATTGGAGATACTATGACGTTTGTTATAAGCAGTACTCCGGATGAAGTTTCACTGATTTCAACATTTACTCCGACGGTAACACCGACGTTTACACCGATAGTAACACCAACAGCTACACCAACGGTAATACCGACAGCTAAGCCGACGGTAACACCTGTGCCGACACAAAAAACTACATCTACACCGACTGCTACATCTAATCCTAATCAAACAAAAACATTTGAGTTATCGGGGTATATAGCACCGGATATCAAATTGTCAACTGATTTGGTTTCTATTGCATATACGGGGTATAAGGTTGAACTGATTGGGACAAATGTTGATCATGCAGTAACAGATAGCAGCGGATACTTTGCCATAAATAACATTCCTGAAGGAAATTATTCAATTAAAATAACAAAGAGTGGTTTTTTGGAGAGGCAAATCAGCAATATAGTTGTAAACAAAGATGTATTGATAAGTACGAAGGAAGCCCCCATATTGTTATGGGGAGGAGATATTCCTTTAAATGGTGTTCAGGATAATGTGATAAATATAGCGGATATAATTTTAGTTGCAAAGTCCTTTAATACTATAAAAGGCCATCAGGCTTTTGTGGAGGAATATGATTTGAACTGCGACAACACAATAAATATAATTGATATAATGATTATTGCAAAACATTTTAACTCTTCCACAAGCAGTTATCCTGAAATAACTCCATTATAAAAACGGGTTTTTGTAAAACATAAATAAAACATTTAAAATAGAGTGATTTTACTGAATTTTTCACAGTAAAATCACTTTTTAATTTACAGAAAATTTTTACAATATGTAGCCAACATAATCCATTATTAATATATTAATACAGGAAGTATCGTACTTAGTTGTGAACTACGGTTACTGGTGAATATATTCAAAGGCATATGACTTGTAATTAGGAATATGGTAGAAAAAGTCATTATGTTAGTTTTAGGGGGGAATGGGCTTTGGTAGGTCTGAGCCAGGATAGAACACCATTGTTTGATGCTGTAAAGAAGTATATACAGGATAACGTTGTACAGTTTCATGTACCGGGACATAAGCATGGACAAGGAATAAAGGAATTTTGCGACTTCGTTGGGGAGCGTGTACTTCAAATGGATGCAAACGGAATGGAGGAGCTCGATTTTGCAAACAATCCTACAGGAGTAATATATGAGGCAGAAAAGTTAATGGCTAATGCATTTGGTGCACAATATGCTTATTTCCTCGTGAACGGTACAACTGCGGGAGTACAGGCTATGATTATGAGTGCATGTGAACCTGGTGACAAGATAATACTGCCTCGAAATGCACATAAATCAACAATTGGTGGAGTAATATTAAGCGGGGCTATGCCTGTGTACATACAACCTGAAATAAATGAGAGATTGGGTATTGCGATGGGAATAACCGAAGAAAGTTTAAAGAAAGCCATAAAGGATAATCCCGATGCGAAAGCAGTTTTTATAATAAACCCAACCTATTATGGTGCAGCATCGGATATGAAAACAATAACGAGGATAGCTCACAGGCATGGAATGAAGGTAATAGTAGATGAAGCTCATGGAGCACACATGTCTTTCCATGATGATTTTCCATTGACAGCCATGGAAGTTGGTGCTGACATGAGTGCTGCAAGTATGCATAAGACCGGAGGTTCAATGACCCAGAGCTCCGTTTTGCTGTTAAGAAGTAATTTTATTGCTCCCGACAGGGTCAAGCAAATACTTAATCTTACTCACACTACCAGTTCGTCATATGTACTGATGTCCTCTTTGGACATTGCAAGAAAACAATTGGCTACACGCGGGGGCGAGCTTTTGGAAGAAGCTCTTCAATTAGCGAGGTGGACAAGAGATGAAATAAATAATATTGACGGGTTATACGCTTTTGGAAAAGATTTGATCGGAACACCCGGATGTTTTGATTTTGATGAGACAAAGCTTGGTATAAACGTAATGGGGTTGGGGTTAACCGGGTACCAGATTGAAAATAAGCTAAGGAAAGAGTATAAGATCCAGGTTGAAATGTCCGACCTCTATAATATTTTATGTATTGTAAGTATAGGACATAGAAAGGAAGATATGGATGCTCTTTCAAATGCATTGAAAGATATAGCATCAAAGCAGGGAGTACGGGAATATAAGATGGCCACCATGCTTCCTCATAATCCTCAAATGGTAGTGTCCCCTAGAGACGCCTTCTATTCAGATAAGAAGATCGTAGATCTGGAGGATTCTGTCGGAGAAATTGCCGGGGAAATGGTGATGGCATATCCACCTGGAATACCGGTTGTTTGTATGGGGGAGAGAATATCAAAAGACATTGTTGAATATATTGAGCTTCTTAAGGAAGAAAAATGTCAACTTCAGGGAACTGCTGACCCCTATGCCGATAAAATAAGGGTGCTGGGTAATAGATGTTAGAGGTAAGAGGTTGGAGGTAAGAGGTTGGAGGTAAGAGGTTGGAGGTAAGAAGTAGGAAGTAAGAAGTAGGAAGTAAGAAGTAGGAAGTAAGAAGTAAGAAGTTTGAGTTAGGATAAAGAATAAATAATTAAAATATAGGATTCAGATTGGTTTGGTTTAATTCTGAATCCTATTTATATGTTTCTAAATTCTTGCAGCCCATATAAATTCTTGCAGCCGGTATGTAATTGAATCCTAAATGATGTGTTTTTAGATAAGCCTTGATAGGCCTAAGGCCATAAGGAGTATACCCGGTATTATGGATATGATTTTCTTATTAATCCGGTTGTATGCTGTAATTTTGTTACCGATAAATAAGCCTGTGTATAGAAATATCAATTGGAAAAGGCCGACTGCAAAAGGAATAAATATTGATCGGTATCCTGCAAGTGAGCTTCCTATTCCTACTCCTATGGCATCTAATGACAGGGCGAAACCAAGCAGAATAGATTCTCTCAAGTCTATGGTTCCGGACTTGTCAAAATCAACTTCAATGGGGTTTCTTATGACTTGTATCGTAATTCCCAAAGATTTGATAGCTATTTTCAAAAGTGTTCCTGTTTTGGTAAATTCTTTTTTACAAGGGGAATCATTCTTTTTCATAATGGATTGTAGTATTATCCAGATACCCATAAAGAAAAGTATACCTACTCCTATAAAGCTGGACAGATCTTTTGAAAGAATGTTGCTCAAAGTCTTGCCCAAGGCTTGGGCAATGGCTGAGTAAACTATTGAAAAAAAGCATATAAATAGCTTAGAGCCCAGAGGAATTTTTATCCGCCTCAAACCATATACTGTCCCTACTCCTAACGCATCAGTGCTTAGGGATACGGCAAGCAATAAAATAGTGAAAGTCATTATTACCAACTCCCGATGCAATAATTATCTTTGTTATAGTTCCTGTTATTTACAGAAGGCTTGAAATATTATGGTGACATACTGTTGAATTGCCTAATAATTAGCCATCTAAAGACAGTATATGATTATACATAAAAATTTGTTATCAAATTAAGATGCCATATCATTGAGCATTTTCTATAAAACAAAAAGGACAGATTGAAATAATTCAACCGTCCTTTTGTAACTATAAATATTACTGTTAATTATTTAAATGTCAATTGATTGTCAAATTACGCAGGTATCCTTGAAATGCAGTAGCGTTTGAGTAATTCATATTTGAGATGTCTCTATATCCTCCATGATTGATGGTGAAGCTTTGTGAGCAGGCCAATGTACCGTTAATATACAGTTCGGCTACTGAACCGTTGTATTGAATTACAACAGTGTTAAATTTGCCAAGGGGTATAGTAGTGGAACTGCTTTTTATATTAGAATTGTTCCAAAGCATTGATATTGTACCATTTGGCTCAACATTTACACCTAACCACCTATATAATGCTCCTCCAACAATTATAGGCATTCTGTAGGAAGGATATGAATTGATTTTAAAATCAAAGCTGATTGAGAATTTGTTGAAGTTTAATGATGACAGGTTTGGAGTCTTTATTAAACTTGCATTTGGACTTGAATAATCATATATTCCATTTGAATAAACACTTCCATCAGATTGATAGGGTGCATTTCTTAATGTTATTTTAGGGTTTTTACCGGTCGAATCAACTGCTGTATTATTGAGCGTATATTTTGCTACTAAAGGAATGGCGGGAGAACTTAAAACAGTCAGGTTACGAAGATAACCGAGGAATGTTGTTCCGTTAGAGTAATTTGTATTCTGGAAGTTCGCATCACCACCGTTCACAGGTTTGAAGTATTGTGAGCAGGCAAGAACTCCATTGAGGTAAAGCTTAGCTACCGAACCGTTATATTGAATTGTTGCAGTGTTGAATGTGCCAACAGGTATTTTTGTTGAACTGTATGTGTAATTGTTATTGTTCCAAAGAAGGGATATGGTACCGTTTGGCTCTACATTGGCACCTATCCAGCGATAGGAGTGGCCTCCTACGATTATCGGTTTCCTTGAAGTAGGAATAGAGGTTATTTTAAATTCAAAGCTTACTGAGAAATCGTTGAAGTTAAAGCCTTTAATGTATGGTGTTTGGATTGTGCTTCCTGTTGAATTTAAATAAGGATAAATTCCGTTTGAATATACACCATTATTTGTGACAAAGGGTGCATTTGCAAGGGTTATGTTTGAATTCCTGCCGGTTGAATCGGCTGCGGTATTATTTAGAGTGTATTGTGCAACGGTATAAAGTGAAGGAGTGCTATATATTTCCAAATTACGCAGGTATCCTTGGAATGCAGTACCGTTTGAGTAATTTATATTAAGGAAGTTGGCATCTCTTCCGTTTATTAATGTAAAGGCTTGTGAACATGCCAAAACACCGTTGATATAAAGCTCCGCAAGAGCTCCGTTATATGAAATAGTAATGTTGTTGAATGAACCAACAGAGACATATTTTGAGCTATAGGTTATATTGTAATTGTTCCAGAGTAATGATACGGTACCATTTGGCTCAATATTTGCACCTATCCAGCGATAGGAACTTCCTCCTATAATGATAGGACTACTTCTTGACGGTAATGAAGTTATCTTAAAATTAACACTTACGCGAAAATTGTTAAAGTCAAATGATGACAGCATAGGCGTTTCAATAGTGCTGCCTGTCGATGCATCAGGGTAAGGGTATATACCGTTTGAATAGACGCTTCCATCTGATTGATAGGGTGCATTTTTTAATGTGATATTAGACTGGATTCCGGTTGAGTCAACCGCTGTGCGGTTAAGAGTATAATTTGCTATTGGAACAAGCACAGCATTCCCGGCATCAGCACCGGAAATTTCATAAATTTGAGCAAGCATCAATGATAATACTACCAGTAATGAAATAAAACTCTTTGTAATTTTTTTCATAATAACCATCCTTTCGATAAATTAATTATTGTATTTTTTGAGTAGGGCTTGAACTTTCAGATACATAATATATCTAAAATTCTTATTTTGGATAAATGAGCAATGAAATGTAATTTATCGAGGATGAAATGTTGTTAACTAATTATGGATGGTTTTTTATTTTTTCTATGGTTTGCATTATTACCGACTTAAATATTACTTTTTTTCCAAAATACAGACTACCATTTTTACAAAGCATTCCTTAAGCAAAGGCAGTTTTGCCGGAAACTTTAAAATATTTCTTAAGGGTACTTCTCTGTAATAAAGTACATTAAAATCGGTTTGGGACAGAATTCTATTAAATCTTTTAATTGTCATCTTATTTATATATGAAAAATATTCTTTACCGCTGCTATCCTTTGAAATTCGAAAGTCAATGCGTTCTTTGCCGTCAGGCAGGTCTTTCACCAAATCCTTATACACTTCTATAAGTGTTGATGTGCTAAAAAAGAGGTGCACCCATGGGAAGCCTATAGCATCACTTAAATGAGCACCGAAGGGGTGATGATAAGGTGGAAAATTAAGGTATATCCTTCCGCCTTTTTTTAGTACACGATGGCATTCGTTCAATACCTTTAATGGCTCTGAAACATGCTCCATTGCATCATTAATTATTATTACATCGAAGGTGTTGTCTTCGAAGTCCATATTTGAAGCATCGCCAAGAATAAAACAGAAACGGTCTTCAAGGCCTTTTTCCTTGGCAAGGGCATATGCATCCTGCTCATATCTGGGAACAACATCTATTCCATACACTTTTTCTGCTCCCAATGATGCGTAATACAGGGTTTTCCCTGCTGCACCGCAGCCTATATCCAAAACAACCTTGTCCTTAAACATTTCTTCTGTGGTTACTTTTTCCAAATAGAACTTGATTGTTTCAATTCCCTTTTCATATTGCCACTGTGAGTATGTCTTGACACCCTGGTTTTGAAGATTAAAAGGATGTACAGGTAAGGGAAAAAGCTTGTTCATTTTTTTGCATAAGGCACTACCGACACTCATTCTGTTATCTCCTTATATTTAAGTATCTATAATATAAACCATTAATATAATAAACCATTAATCTTGTTTTTACAACTTGCTCTATAAAAAATTTGCTTTGCAAAATTTTCTTCCTCATTATTTTGGTCTAATAATTGTTTTTATGCATAAAATTAGGACTGATAAACACAATTTTAAGGGAGAGTGTTATGTATTGAGGGAAACGACACGGTTAAGACAAATTACAGAGAGTTTGCCGTCAAGGAATTTGTCAAAGGAAGAACCATATTCCGAGGAAACATATAAAGGTATAAGCAGCAAACAAGCAGAGAAGCTTCTTTTAATACATGGCCCTAATTCACTGTCGGAAAAAAAGAAAGTTTCAGCCTTTAAAATGTTTTTTGAGCAATTTACCGATTTTATGGTATTAATACTCATAGCAGCAACCATTATTTCCGCCTTTATGGGAGAAGTAACAGAGGCTGTGACGATTATCGCTATTGTTGTGCTCAATTCGGTTTTAGGTTTTTTGCAGGAATTCAGAACAGAGAAAACGATGAGCGCATTAAAAGAGCTTACGGCACCAACGGCAAAGGTAATTAGAGACGGAGCAATGGATAATATACCTGCGGATATGATTGTGCCGGGGGATTTGCTGGTTTTGGAGGAAGGAGACAGAATTCCGGCAGATTGCCGTCTTGTCCAGGCTAAAAATATGCAGGTTGACGAGTCTCTATTGACTGGTGAGTCGGTTCCTGTAGACAAATCTGTTGACAGCAAATCGGGGTCGTCAGATAAAAACAGCAGTATTTATATGGGCACAATTATTACAAGAGGCAGGGGAAAGGCAATTGTAGAATCTACGGGCATGAATACCGAAATGGGCAAGATAGCTGATATGATTCAGAACATTGAATCTGATGAAACTCCGCTCCAGAAGAAACTTGCCGGCCTTGGAAAGTTTATAGTATTTGGGTGCTTAATTATTTGTGCCATTGTCTCTGTCACAGGGATAATAAGGGGAGAGGAATTGTTTACAATGCTGTTATCGGGTATAAGCCTGGCTGTTGCTGCTGTACCTGAAGGATTGCCGGCTATCGTAACAATTGCATTGGCACTGGGTGTTCAGAAAATGCTCAAAAGGAATGCCTTGATTAGAAAGCTGCCTGCAGTTGAGACATTAGGCTGTGCAAGCGTCATATGCTCCGACAAAACAGGCACTCTCACCCAGAACAGGATGACTGTACGAAAAATATATACCTGGTCTGACAGAAGGATAAAAAAGGAAGCAGTTGAACTCGATGGTTCAAACATAGATGAGGAATTAAGGTATGTTCTTGAGATAGGAGGAGTGTGCAACAATGCAGTTATTATAAATGCTCCTCAGGAAAAGGAAAGAGGCATTAATAAAATTAAAAAGCTCTTTACAAAACATCAGGTTCGATTTGGAGGGGATCCAACCGAAATTGCATTGTTAGAAGCAGCAATTAATGCAGGTATAAGTGAAAATACATTAAATATGGCATATAAGAGAATTGATGAGTTGCCCTTTGATTCAGACAGAAAGTGTATGTCCGTCATATGCGAGCTTAAAAATGGAGAACGGTATGTCTTTACAAAAGGGGCACCTGATATGATTCTTGATAAATGTACAAATATAAAAGGAACAAATGAAATTAAAAAAATGACTTCTGCATACAAAAATGAAGTATTGTATGCGAACGACAAAATGGCGGAAGAAGCAATGAGGGTCATAGGAGTTGCATTTAAAAAGCTCAATTCAGTCAGGTACAACAAAAATGATATTGAGAAGAATTTAACATTTGCCGGCCTTATAGGTATGATAGACCCTCCAAGGAAAGAAGCCAAGGATGCGGTCAATAAATGCAAGATGGCCGGAATAAAAACTGTTATGATAACGGGAGATCATAAGATTACTGCAGCAGCTATAGCAAAGGAGATAGGAATTCTGCAGGAAGGCGATATGGTGCTTACCGGTGCGGAGCTAGACCAGTTGGGTGACACAGGCCTTATGAAAGTAGCCCACAAGGTGTCGGTATATGCTAGAGTATCGCCGAAGCATAAGCTCATGGTAGTAAGGGCCCTCAAAAAATTAGGTCATGTTGTTGCAATGACCGGTGACGGAGTTAACGATGCTCCGGCTGTAAAGGAAGCGGATATAGGGGTTTGTATGGGAGAAACGGGAACGGATGTTACAAAGGAAGCTTCTTCCATGGTATTGATGGATGATAACTTTGCAACTATTGTTGCAGCTGTAGAGGAAGGTCGTGTAATTTACAACAATATAAGGAAATTTATCAGATATATGTTGTCATGTAATCTTGGGGAAGTGCTTACGATGTTTTTGGGAATGCTAATGGGTTTGCCTATTCCGCTTCTGCCCATTCAGATATTGTGGGTCAATTTGGTGACGGACGGACTGCCGGCCATAGCATTGGGACTGGATCCGCCAGAAAGGGATATTATGAAAAGAAGGCCAAGAGGTGCAAATGAAAATATTTTCTCAAACGGGCTTCTCAAGCTGATACTTTTTAGGGGAACACTTATAGGTGTGAGCACATTGGCAGTTTTCACAAGCATACTGTACTTTACCGGAAATGTAGAGAAAGCAAGAACGGCAAGCTTTGTAACATTGGTTATAACACAGCTTATACACGTATTTGAGTGTAAATCCGAAAGCAAGAATATTTTCGAGATACCGGTATTCAATAATGTTCCTCTGGTTTTAGCGGTTATGTGCTCTTTAATTATGATACTTGGCGTGGTATATATGCCCGTTTTCCAGGGTGTATTCAAGACAGTACCCCTCTTGCTGAATGATTGGGTGCTGATTTTAGGATTTTCATCATTAGGCCCTGTTTTATCAAGTTTCATAAGATTTAATAAAGGAACAAGAGTAAAATAATTACATATTACCCAAAAGTTATACTATCGGATGAATTTGAAGTCCAGGGTTCAGAGTTTATTCTGAATCCTGGATTCTGAGCTTTAAAATCCAACATCCACACAAATTATCTTGAAAAAAGTATTAGAAAACTATATAATGGACAAGTATGAGTAAAAAGGTAAAAGTTTTGGAATAATAATCATAGTAATATGATTTTTGAAAACTTTATAAAACTTATTACTCATAATTATATTAAATACTATTAAGAATAATAATGTATTTAATATGGTAACAATTTGTTCACAATTTATTAAAATTCTTTTGCGATAATTGTGATATTACGTCTTTGCTTTCTGTAAGAAAACTTAATATTAATATATACAGGGGGGAATACAATAAGATGATTGAAATTCAAAACATGTCTAAGCGGTACGGTAATGTTAATGCCGTTAGAGACCTGACTTTTACCCTGGAAAAGGGAGAAATTCTAGGGTTCCTTGGGCCAAATGGTGCTGGTAAGAGTACCACCATGAATATTATAACCGGATTTATGCCACCGACTAGTGGATCGGTCAAGGTATGCGGTTATGATGTTATGGAAGATCCTATTGAAGTTAAAAAAAGGATTGGGTATTTGCCTGAGCAACCGCCACTCTATTTGGATATGACAGTAAAGGATTATCTGAATTATGTATGCGATTTGAAACATGTCAAGAAAAGCCTTAGGAAAAACCAGTTGGATGATGTAATGGACTTGGTTAAAATTGGTGATGTAAGAGGAAGGCTTATCAAAAATCTGTCGAAAGGTTATAAACAAAGGGTTGGTTTGGCACAAGCCCTGGTTGGTTCACCGGAAGTTTTGATATTGGACGAGCCTACAGTTGGTCTCGATCCAAAGCAGATAATCGAAATACGAAATCTTATTAAAGCTCTTGGAAGGGATCATTCAATAATATTAAGTTCACATATCTTGCCGGAAGTAAGTGCTGTATGCGAAAGAGTTGTAATAATAAACAAGGGGAAAATAAATGCCATAGATACTCCGGAAAACCTGTCAAAGGCCATGGATTCAAATGCGAGATATTCTATCTCAGTGGCAGGGCCTAAGAATTCTGTAATGGATATATTAAAAGCACTGCATGGAGTAACAAATGTAGAGCCTTCATCCACAGATGACAGCGACATAAGCAGTTTTGTTGTTGAGTCTGTAAAAGAAGCCGATATAAGAAAGCCTATGTTCTTTGAGCTTGCTAAAGCAGGATATCCAATTATGGAGCTCAAGTCTATGGATATGTCACTCGAGGATGTATTCCTACAGATTACCAGAAATGATGTGGTTTTAACAAACGAAGCGGAAAAAGCGGCTTCGGAAGAAATTAGTGAGAATTCGGCTGAAGGAAATAATGAAAATCCGGCTGAAAAGAAGGAGGTTGAATAGGATGGGGTATCTTTCAAGTGTATTTAGCGTGTTTAAAAAAGAGACAAAGTCTTATTTTAATTCCCCTATGGCATATATAATATTAGGACTTTTTATGTTTATGTCTTCACTGTTGTTCTATTTCTTTAATCTTTCTAATAGTCTTGGGACACTGGTATGGATGTTTCAGCAGCCTATTTTTGCTTTAATACTTATAATGTTTTGTTCTATATTGACAATGAGAATATATGCTGAAGAGAGAAGAAACGGTACAGAGGTCTTGCTCTTTACTACGCCAAGTAAAATTTCAAGTATCGTTGTAGGAAAGTTTTTAGCAGCATACTTTGTATACTTTGTTATGGTAGCGCTTACCCTGACATATCCTCTTGTAATTGTAATATTCAAGGGTGCTGTTACAAAGCAAATGATAGCCGGATATGTAGGGCTTATGCTTTTTGGCTCATGCCTTATTGCAATTGGCATGTTGTGTTCTGCATTGACTGAAAGCCAGATCATAGCTGCCATCATAAGCTTTATCACAATGTTGTTCCTGTTTATTGTAGGATCTTTTGCATCTATTTTTGGAGGAGTTGTAACAGAAATCCTTAGGTGGGTTTCCCTCTTTTACAGATTCGTCGATCAATCAACAGGAATATTAAGGTTAAATACCATGGTTTATTTTGCAAGTGTAACAGTAACATTGATTGTTATAACTTATCTTGTAATTGAAAAAAGACGTTGGAGTCAGGGGTGATAAAAATGGCAAATAAAAATAACGTAAAGACTTTTAAATACGGTGCTGCATCGATAATGACAGCCGTAATCGTTATTATAATAGCGGTTATAATAAATCTCATTGTTATCAAACTTGACCTTCAATGGGATTTAACAACCAATAAGATATTCAGTTTGAATAAAACATCAATAGATTTTGTCAAGAAGTTGGATAAAGAAGTAACAATATACGGATTGTACGATAATACAACAACTGAGGTGGGAGAACAGAATTCAATACTAAATGAGCTTCTTAAGCAATATCAGAACGCATCATCAAAGATTGTTGTAAAATTTGTTGATCCGGATAAGGATCCGGCAATTATAAGCAAGCTTGACCCGGAAAGGACAAAGCAGATAAGCAAGGGCGATTTATTGGTGTCATGCGGGAATAAGCTTGATGTAATACCTGCAGCTAGTATTACTTATACTCAGGCAACTCAATACGGACAGGATACCAGCCTTTTGGTTGAGAATTATATAACAACAGCCATAAAGAGAGTTTCAAATGAAATAACACCAACTATATATTATACTTCAGGACATAGTGAGGATGTATTTGAAAATGAATTCGCACAGATTAAAGTTGCTGTTGAGGCCGGAGGTTATTATACCAAAGCTATAAACCTTCAGACAGAGCCAAAGGTGCCTGAAGATTGTGAAGCGATTTTTGTACTGGCTCCTAAGACAGATTTAACTGCGGATGAGGCTAAGAAGATAGATGATTACCTTGACAGAGGCGGTAAAATATTCTTCGCATTTGATCCGGTTATTCCAAATCAGAATATGCCTGTATTCGACAAAATATTGAATGAATATAGTTTAAGCCTTAACTATGATAAGGTTAAGGAGGGTGATGACAGCAGATATATATCTGGAGATCCCAACAACCTTCTTGTATATCTTGAATCAAATTCTATTTTCGGTGAGATCCCTGCAGGGCAATTTGTATTAAATATGCCTAATTCAAGAAGTATCAATATCTTAAAGACAAGAAAAGAAGCCCTTGAAATAGTATCTTTGGCAAGAACATCGGAAAAGGCTGTAGGAATGCAGATCGATCAATCAAAAGGAAAAGATATCAATGGTCCTTTGGATCTGGTAGTTGCAGCAGAGTATACTGGAGGTACCTATGACAGCAGAATACTGGTATGGGGTAATGCTTCAATATTTAAAGATAACTTGTTAACACAAAACACATACCAGATACTTGCGGTTTGCATGAGCTGGCTTATACAGAACAAGGACGATATGGGCATACCGCCAAAAAGCTTGAATTATGAAACAATCAATATTTCCTACACTAGTGCAAATATCACAGGTATTATATTAATAGGTGCAGTTCCGCTTCTGATATTCGGATTAGGAACATTTGTATGGCTTAGGAGGAGGCATCTATGAAGACGTTCAAGAATGTTATTATTCTTGCCGTGGTAATGGTTCTTGCAATTGGCGCTTTGATAGCTGTTAATATTTACAAAAAAACCGATGATGATAACGAACCGTACACTCCGGCAGAACAAATACCCTTAATGGAAGCCAAAAAAGATGATATTACAGAATATACTATTGAACATGAAGGAAATAAGTTTACCGTTAAGCATGAAGGAACAGATTGGGTGCTGACTTATCCGGAAGGAGTAAATTACAGCAGACTGGAAACTGAAAACATGGCTAATAATGCCGCCGGAATAAGTGCATCAAGGATTATTGAGGAAGATGCTGCCGATTTATCCATTTATGGCCTTGATAAGCCGACTATAGTGTCATTCAAGACAAAGGACGGTAAGGAACAGGTTATTGAAATAGGCAGCAATACTCCAACAGATGACGGTGTTTATGTAAAGACAAAAGGTTCAAATACGGTTTATCTGGTTGATTTATATAGTGTTAATGTTTTTAGGGTTTCAAAGTATTACTTCTGGAACAAGAACTTGTTCGATATCACTAAAGAGGATATCAATTCATTTACACTTGAGCGTCAAGGAAAGGTAGCTTTTAAAGTTAAGCTCAACGAAGATAAACAATGGTATTTGACAGAGCCTTTAGAGGGTGTGGCTAATTCAGGTAAATTCCAGCCATATTTGGATGGGCTTTCAAGTTTATACGCAATCTCAATAGAAGAGGATAAACCGACTGATTTGGCGGAATTCGGTCTCGACAAGCCTTCATATACAATGATTCTTGATACCAAAAAAGGAATTAAAAAGCTTTATTTGGGTACCGAGTTTGTCAAAGGTCAGGAGATATATGCAAAGCTTGATGGAGTTGACACAATTTATGTTCTTTACGTTCCAAGCCTGGATTATATTGATATGCCGTTAAAGGATTTGTTGGAAGGATTGGTATATACACCTGATATTTATGATGTATCCGAATTCTCCCTTGAAATGGACGGTAAGACTACTGATGTCAAGCTTGATTTGGATCCTGAAAAGAATACCGATAAGGATAAATTTACAGTAAACGGTAAAGAGGCAAATAAAAAGGATACTAATGGCGAAGTATTTGTAAGAGCATTCTATAAAGCATTGATCGGAGTCGGTTTTGTTGACCTCGATACTGAGAATAAAACAGTACCGGCAGTAAAACCTGAGGCTATCATAACCTATAAATTAAAGAAAGATCCAGGTCAGGTTAAGGTTGAGTATATACCTAAAGATGACACAACGTATTATGCTGTAATTAACGGAAAGTTCACAGGTAAGATAGTATCGAAAATGGATTTCGATATGCCTGGCGGTATTAGGGATTCTCTTAGAAAGCTGCTTGAGTCCATCGAAAGCAAGTAAGCAATTGAAAGTAAGTTGATATTCAAAAGAGGGTGTTGCAAAACTACTTTAAAAAGTAGCCAAGCAACACTCTCTTTT
>DAOOVO010000066.1:0-22750 GCA_035370245.1 Pseudobacteroides sp. | reverse complement strand
TATTATCTCATGGCCTTGTAAAGGAGTCTATACACCGAGTTATTAGTCGGTTACCCTTAAAGTTTTAAAAACGAGCATATGGTAAGTTATTTCTTTACATGTCTTATATAAATTTCACTATCTTGAACTTGATTAATTTCATTATAAAATTAGTCATTACATTTTAAACAAAAACCACCTACAGCTTCTAATTTCATACCTTAATTCAAATAGTCTTTCTTCTTTATTAATGGTACTTTGACAGACATAGGTAATTATATTACTTCCAGATATATTTTCTTCCTGTGATTTGATTATCTTATCTATTTTGATAATCATTTCACCTTTATCTGTTGGCAGCTTAAATTTAATAGGTGTAAGTTTACCTGCTGTAGTTGACACAAAAATCATTTCAATTGGTCATAATAAAACTTTCATAGAATAACCTCCACAAGAACATACGTTCTATTAATTATACTAGAGGAAGATTATTCTTGTAAAGTTCTAAAAAATTAGTATATGGACTTTAATTTGTCTATACACAATCTGTTTTAGCATGATATTTTATTAATATTATAGCAACATATCTTGAGGGCCAACTTCTATCTCAGGTAATATTTGAATTGCAATCCCATGTTCATCCCACAAGCAATCACATAAGATGCCAAACACATTTTCTTCATCAAATAGAATTGTTTTTGGTTTGACTAATTCCTTAACATCTTTGTTAACTCCATCAGGTAAATATGGTTTAATATCTTCATCCCAATAATCTTCAATATATTGTTTTACTGCATCATATGATTGATTAGATATTTCTTCAAGGTTAGATTCTAAATATTGATAATCTTTTCGTTGACTTTCTAAGATTATATTTTCTTCGTATGTAACAACCTTTATTTTAAAATCTATAATCTCTCCCCAAAATTCCAACTTTTTTCTATTTACCCAACCATGATTGTATGACATTTCACCAAAAACAATATCATTAATAGTTTCCATTAGCTTTCCTCCTTCTTCTTTTCAGATATTCCACCTGCATGAGGTACATTTCCATGAACAGGCGTAGGAACTTTATCCATGGTTTTACAGTCTTTTCTTTCATGCCATGTATATTTATTTTTCTTTCTCCATCTTCTAACATCAGCTTTTGTACAACCTCTCTTCTTAGCTAATGCTTCATCTGCTGCATCAAAATTATCATCACGCTCAGTACTAAAATTTTCAATCTCAACTGTTCCCTTAGATGTAGGTGAGAAGTCTGGTTGCCCATTATTAAAAGCAATTCTATCTACACCATATTTTTCAGATATTTGCTTCCAGGATAATTTCTCTGGGTTAGATTTTGGATTTTTAGGAACAAACTATAAACAATGCTTTCTTTAATCCTTGATCCTTCAGCCAAATCAGATATCTTTAAATTAAATACATTCATAAGATATCTTAATCCAACCATTGATTTTTTCCCTGTATACTTTTCATTTTTCCTCTCTTTACCCTCCGAGTTTTTCAAAAGTTATACTTCCTTGCTTAAGTCATTTCTCTTTTTTATTTATAATTTATAAACTGTACTTGTATAGTAAAAGTTAATTACTATAAAAACATATTACCTCACAAATCAACAAGACAACAATATTGGAATTATAGAAAAAGCAAAACCTTAATACTTAGCATTTTTACAAATAATTTCACATGCATCAGGAGAAAAGCTGCCCAGACTTGTCCATCAATATCAAGATTTATTTAAACTTAAATCAAAATCTATTAAGAATGCTAATAATTCTTTTTTTAGTACATCAATTTGCACTGAATTACTAGACTGTAACAAAAACCTTCGAAAAGTATTCTTATAATCCCTAATTGTCAACTCTGACATTCCTTGTGCTGTCTTAAAAGGGTAAACCTTTATCCCTGACTAATTCAAAACAAAAATAAAAAAACCCACAGAACATATAATTCTGTAGGTTTGAGAGGCGCCACCCAGATTTGAACTGGGGAATAAAGGTTTTGCAGACCTCTGCCTTACCACTTGGCTATGGCGCCGTATTATAGAGACTAGAACTTAAATCCTCACGGATTCAAACTTCTAGTCTCTCATTAATAAAGCGGGTTACGAGATTTGAACTCGCGACTTTCACCTTGGCAAGGTGACACTCTACCGCTGAGTTAAACCCGCATATGGTGCCCAGAGCCGGAATCGAACCAGCCACACGAGGATTTTCAGTCCACTGCTCTACCAACTGAGCTATCTGGGCATTTATTGGCGACCCGGAAGGGGCTCGAACCCTCGACCTCCAGCGTGACAGGCTGGCATTCTAACCAACTGAACTACCGGGCCAAACTTTAATTGTCAAATCTGTGACCATAGTTTTCATCGTACATGGACTATATTTCACATTACATCAGTCACAAGCGACAATTGATAGTATACTCAAATAATAAGATAATGTCAATACAAAATTCTATGATTATTCGAAAATATATCTCTAAATCTATTAATTATTTAATATTTCTTATTCATACGCATAAATTCTAATTACACAAAATACTAATACGCCGTACATTTTACAGGGCAAATAACCAATGGATGACTTTATATTCTATCAACTATTTCCTTTAGTTCCTGCTCTGAAAATTGATACTTACTATTGCAGAAATGGCAAACCAACTCTGCATTATGCTGCTCATTAATTATAGCAGTAATCTCGTCCTTACCTAAACTTATAAGACCCGCTTCCATACGCTCTCTTGAACAGTTACACTTGTATCTGCACTGTCCCTTATCGGTAATCTTAGGATCTAACCCTTCCAATATAATATTCAATATTTCTTCAGGATTTTCGTGTTTCAAAAGCTCCGAAACAGGTGGAATATCTTTAATCCTTTTTTCAAGGTCATCAATAATCTTATCATCAGCATCCGGCATTACCTGGACAAAAAAACCTCCGGAACTCTTTACACTCTCATCAGGGTCTACATGCACTCCTAATGAAACAATAGTGGGAATCTGCTCGGAATAATAGTAATAACAAGACAGGTCTTCAGCTATTTCACCCGATACCAGGTTTACATAACCTACATATGGCTCTTTTAGTCCAATGTCCTTAATTACATTAAGATATCCCGGTTTACCTACAACAGATCCAACATCAAATTTGCCATCCTTTGTGAATACGTTATCTACCTGTGGATTGTATACATACCCTTTTACATTAGATTTGGAATCTGTTACAACTATTATGCCTTCAATAGGACCGCTGCCTTTGATTTGTATGGTTATAATATCTTTTTCACCTTTAAGTGTTTTGGACATCAGTGCTGCCGCAGTCAATGTTCTGCCTAATGCTACCGATGCAATGGCAGATAAATTGTGCATTGTACTTGCTTCCTGCACCATATTTGTAGTATTCGCAAAAAACACTCTCAATTTGCCCTCCGCTGCTGTGGCACTTATGATATAATCCTGCATGCTATTTCATAATCCTTTCTTCAAAATCTAAATTTTGTCTCCCATTTCAAATATTATATCTTAATTAAAGCTACCTTTTAATTTCAAAACTATTTTATATTTTAAAATTTATATTTAAAAACTCTCTATTTAGTTAAATATTCTCTATTAAATTAAATACTATTAAATACTTTATACTAATCTAAATATTAAAATATCTTTTTTTAATTTAGAATTTATATTTTAAAATTGAAAACCCCGATATAAATATACCGGGGTGTTAAGGCTCATTTCCGTTTTTGTTTCGGTGTAGAACTAATAATTAATTAGTTTTCTGAACTTTTGCAGCCTGAGGGCCTTTAGCTCCTTCTACTACTTCAAATTCAACTTCTGCACCTTCCTCGAGTGTCTTAAAGCCGTCCATGTTTATTGCCGAAAAATGAACAAATACGTCATTTCCGCCATCTCTTTCGATGAATCCAAATCCTTTTTCGGCATTAAACCACTTAACTCTTCCTCTTTCCATCTAAAACTCCTCCTGAAATAATACTAGTTTTGTAGGCACACTAAATGCCTTATCAATTCTCCAACATTTTATCACACTAATCAACAGCTTGTCAAGAACAATAAAAGAACATGAGTCAAGAGTCAACTTTCCTCATTAGTCTTCCATAAATATATGCTTAAATTTATTTTTTCATTCGCATCAAATATTATACCTTCCTTAATTAGAAGTTCTTTTTGGACTTCTCTTCCACCAAATGCAAATCCTCCGGCAAGCTCACCATGCCTGTTTACAACTCTGTGACAAGGCACATCTCCATGATATGGATTCTTGTGCAACGCCCATCCGACAATTTTTGCCTTTTTAGGTTCACCTGCAAGTTTTGCAATTTGACCATAAGTTGCCACTTTACCTTTTGGAATCTTTCTGACTATTTCATAAACATTCTCAAAAAAGCCCATTTTCCGACTCCCCCCATAACCATGTTGACACTTTAACATGCTTTTCTGCAAACAAAGAAGATTCTTTCACTGTCTTCTTTGGGTTTTTTAAAAGAGAATTGATCATATATTCCCATTATCTCCAAACCTTTGACGGAAGAAATTATCTTTTCGAGCTCCATTATTGAATAGGCCCTTTCATAATGCAATTCGTCAAACCTGTCGTATTTCCCTTGATTTTCTACAAAAAACGTCAAATCAAATTCGCATATTCTGCTTTTCTTGCTATAACTGTTAACCCATATGTATGTTATTTCCTTACCTACTTCATATAAAACATTATTCCCCAATATCTTTTCAAGCTTGTATTCCGAATTTATGTCAAAAATAAATAATCCATTGGGGTTTAAATAGTTTGCTACAAGCTTGAAAAAATCTTTAACTTTTCTCTTGTCGGTTATGTAGTTTAATGTATCCATTAAGCAAAAAGCGGCATCTACCGTTCCATACAATTCAAACTGTGTAATATCCTGGTTCAGATATAGTATGTCCAATCCCTTTTCCTTGCTTTTTTCAGTGGCACATGAAAGCATTTCACATGACATATCAATGCCAATCATATCATATCCTCGCTCTGCAAAATTGATGCAAACACTTCCTGTACCGCAACCTAAATCAAGCATAAGAGAAGGCTTAACATTATATTTTTTAAAAATATCCTCTATATAATCCGACCATTTATTGTAGTCCACATCATACATCAGCTTGTCATATATATATGCAAAATTATTATAAATAACACTTCCCCCTTTTAAATAACATCTTATACTTAAAAAGTCAGCAAATTACGCTTGCTGACTTTTTGCCAAATTATATAATTTCATTCTTTTTGAGACTATACCACCTATTCTTCCCGTTTCTTTTGCAGTAAGACTCTTCCATCCCAACTTCTTAACCTTTTCACTTAAACCAAGCTCAGCTATAACCTGGTTTTTAATTACGTCTTCAATTTTTTCCACACATTCACCTCCACATAAGTAATACCTTCTTTTGCTGTCTAACTCCAAAAACATACATGAAATACAGTTTCTACAACTGCTTTAACATTAGCTTTTGTATTACTTATTATGTGAATATATGTAGGTTTTATACAATTTTTATAAATCATGAACTACTTTATTTCCTGTTTAATATAATCATGTGCTCTTTTAAGCTGAACATCCTTATCTCTGGGTATATTGGATACAGGATAATCCTTATACTCATCAAGGGGCTCCACCTTTATGTCCGGCTCTATACCAATACCCTGAATGCACTGGCCTGAAGGTGTAAAATATCTCGACACGGTAAGCTTCAAGCCCGAACCGTCCTTAAAGCCATAAACCTGTTGAACAAGGCCTTTTCCAAAAGTTTTTGTCCCTATAAGCTTGCCTTTTTTATGGTCTTTAATTGCACCGGATAATACCTCGCTGGCACTTGCACTGTTTCCGTTTACAAGAATGGCTAAAGGCTTATCGAACTGCCTTTCATCGGATATCTTTTCATCCCTTTTCTTATTTCTGTCTTCCGTATATACAATAAGGCCTTTAGGCAACAGCCTGTCAGCGATTTCTACCACCTGTTCGTAATCACCTCCAGGGTCATCTCGAACGTCAATAATAAGGCCCTTCATCCCTTTAGCTGCAAGTTCATCCAACGCTTTGGTGAAATAAGAATACGCATCATTATCAAACATAAGAATTCTGATATAACCCACGTTGCCTTCTAACATTTCCCATTCTATATTGGATACCTTTATTTTTTTCCTGACTATATCAAAATCTATGGACTTTTCCTCAGAAGGCCTGTAAACAGTTATTTTTACATTTGTATTCTCTTTTCCCTTAATCATACTAATTATAATATTTTCATCTTTAATTGATGTAACATCTTTTCCGTCAACCTTCAATATTTTATCGTCTTTTGTAAGACCTGCCTTTCTTGCCGGTGAATCCTCGAATGTATCTACAACAGTTAGAATACCGTCATTATCCATAATTACATGCATGCCTACACCCACATATTCGCCATCAGCACGTTCAGAAAAGCTGTTCATTTGTTCTGCTGTAAAATAAACAGTGTAAGGATCCCTTAAAGATTCTGTCATTCCTGAAATAGCTCCCTCAAGCAGTTTATTTTCGTCAACCTTGTCATAATATGTATCTTTAAGTATTCTTTTTATCTGATTAAACTTTTCAACGCTTCCTTTTTCAACTTCATTTCTGTTAAATGAAACATAACTTTTGCCTCCGGTCAAATCCAGCCCGTTAAACAAAAAAAATGCCAATATAAAGGAAATCACTGCTGTCACAAATACCAAAGATACCATTCCGGCAATTATACTTTTTTCATTGTTCAAAACGTAACACTCCTTAGGTAGTTTATTAAGGACACTGGTCAATTATTTGATTACACCTAATATAATAATATGCACAATAAAGCACTTATAAACCCAGAGTTATCTGGGTTTATATTTTGTGACAACAATATATGGTAATATATCAATCATACCTTGACCTTGATAAAATATTAACTCGTATAGCTCAACGGATTAACTGTCGATCCATTCTTTCTAACTTCGAAATGCAAATGTGGCCCCGTAGAGAGTCCGGTACTTCCAACCTTTGCTATCACCTGCGAAGCATCCACACTTTGTCCCGCACTTACTAAAATCTTGCTGCAGTGAGCATATAGAGTTGTAATCCCGCCACCATGATCAATAATTACGGTATTACCGTAGCCGCTTTGCCATCCTGCATAAATGACTACCCCTTTATTTGCAGCTACAATGGATGCTCCCGATGCTCCCCCAATATCTATACCTGTATGCATCTTATACTTCTTAAGAATAGGATGAAACCTGTTGCCGTAATAGGAAGTTATAACATGGGTGCTCGGCACAGGCCATACCATGTTGCCTCCAATATATTTCACATTACTTCTTTGAAGAGACTTTATTTGATTTTCAAGTTCTTTAGATTTCTTGATTAATTCATCTTCCTGCTCTTCAAGCTTTTTAAGTTTATTATTTATCTCCCTGATCTCTTCTTCCACATCGGACCTTGAAGCCTTCAAGTTTTCAATCTGCTTCTTTTTGGTGTCGATCATGTTTTCCTTTTCAAGCTTCAATTTTTCCTTAAGACTTTTTTTATACTCAATATCGGCTTTCGCCTTCTTAATGTCTTCTATAAGCTCTTTGTCTTTTTTTGATATGGCTTGCATATATTTAAGCCTTGCAAAAAAATCAGTCAAGTTTTTTGATTTAAGAATAGTGTTGGTTTTTCCATAGCTGGAATTTTCGTACATCACCTTAAGTCTTACTTTAAAAAGCTCTTCCTGCTCTTTATATTCCTCCAAAGTCTCATCAATTGACTTCTGGATTTCCTCAATCTCCTTCTCTAGAGATTCCTTTTCTGCCACAAGCTTTTTATACTCAGCATTTTTAGCATTCTCAACTTCAGTTATGTATTTCTTCTCTTCTATTGCGGACTTTAGCTTCTTTTCTTCCTGTTTCTTCTGACTGCTAATGCTGTTTATTTTGTTGTTCACTGTTTCTTTTTGCTTTTTCGTATCGCTAAGTTTATCTGCAGTCGATGACATTGCCGTTGATAAAAGCATAACCAGTATCAAAACAATAGAAAACCTCTTCTTCATAACAGCCTCCTCACCACACCGTTTTATCATCTGTAAAATTATATTCAATTTTTACAGCATATAACTTATATGTTAAATATATGTCAAATGTATGTCATTCAAAATTAAACACGAAGGTATTTTCTTATAGATATACCGCTTCCAATGCCGCCAACAACAGTTCCAATAATGCTATAGGAACCGATGACATAAAGTACTATGGAATTAATGCTTACAAACTCAAGAGTTTCACCTAAAACACCATTGCTTAGCTGGCTTTCTATAGTACTATAACAATAGTAGGTCACTATAAATGAAATTATAGCCCCCACAATGCCTATTATAATACCTTCCACAATAAATGGCAAGCGTATAAACCAGTCTGTTGCACCTATATATTTCATTATGCCGATTTCCCTTCTTCGAGCAAAAACCGTCAATTTAATTGTGTTTGATATAATAAAGATGGATACCGATAATAGTATTACAAGAAGCAGAATACTTATAAATCTTGCCCAATAAGATATACTGGATAATTGGTTAACGTTATCCTCAAGAAAGCCTACACTTTCTACTCCTTTTAAGGCTTTAAATTCCTCAACTACTCTTTTGATATTATCTGAATTGTTTATTTTAACTATAAATGATTCCGGCAGAAAACTTCCGTCATATCCCTCAAGTATGCTACCATCCTCTTCTAAAAGTGCCTTGCATCTCTCAAGTGCTTCTTCCTTTGTAACCCTTCTGACATTTGAAACAAAGCTGTTCATTTTTATTTGGGCTTCAATATCCTTGACCTGCGTCTCATCAAGATTTGCATCACAATAAACTTCAATTTGAAGCTGACTTTCCATCATCTCGTTAATTTTATGTTGAAAATTTACACTAATTATCAAAAATATACCAAACACCAAAAGCGATGCAGTTACTATTATTATAGATGCAAGAGACATCAATTTGTTTCTATATGAATTTATTATACCTTCTTTAATTATATATTTGGTGGTTCGTATCTTCATCTTCGTACTGCCCTTTCTCCTGATCTCTTATTATTTCTCCTTTTGACAGGGCTATAACCCTCTTCTTCATTGTGTCGACTATGTTCTTTTCATGGGTTGCAACAACAACAGTAGTACCCATTTGGTTAATTTCAGTCAAAAGCTTCATAATTTCCCATGAAGTCTCAGGGTCAAGATTTCCCGTAGGCTCATCCGCAACCAAAAGTGCAGGATTATTAACCAAAGCCCTCGCTAATGCAACCCTTTGCTGCTCTCCACCCGAAAGCTGATTGGGGTAAACCTTAGCCTTGTTGCTTAGCCCTACAAGGCCCAATATCATGGGCACCCGCCTTCTAATCTCCTTTGGTAATGCCTCTACTATCTGCATGGCAAAAGCAACATTCTCATATACCGTTTTACCGGGAAGCAGCCTGAAATCCTGAAAAACAACACCGATACTTCTTCTATAATACGGAATTTCCTTTCTTCCCATTGTCGTAACATTAAAACCGTTAACAGTGATAATACCTTCTGTAGCCTCTTCTTCCTTTAAAATCAACTTTATCATGGTGGATTTGCCTGATCCGCTTTGACCTATAATAAACGCAAAATCGCCTTTATTTATTTTCAAGTTTATATTTGTAAGTGCTAAAGTGCCATTTTGATATATTTTAGTTACATTTTCAAAACTAATCACTCTAATTTCTCCTTTGTAAAACTTTCTCCTTTGTAAAACATAAAAGTACAAGTTAATTTCTGTTATTTCTTGATTGATCTTCACAATAATCCAAGTACTTTTTAACCATTAAAGCAATGCTGAAAATTACAGCATCATTAAATACCCTGATATCAAGGCCTGTCAATCTTTGAACCTTATCTAGCCTATATACCACGGAGTTTCTGTGCAAATACATAGCTCTCGCAGTCTCCGATACATTCTGATTGTTCTCAAAAAACTTATGCACGGTTAATATGGTATCGTTATCAAGTTTCTCTTTTGTTTCACCCTTTGCGTCATTCTTATTTTCCATGTAATCAATGGGTTTCATTTCACCCGAAAACACTTCACTTAAGAATAACTTGCACAGAGTAGGCGGAAGCTGGTAAATAAGCCTTCCTATTCCCAAATTATTATAATTCACTATGTTTTTATCGCTATCAAAAATTCTTCCTATTGATATAGCCGACTGAGCGTCCTTGTAAGAATTTTTAATATCCCTTATATTATCGGCAATAGAACCTATCCCGATACTTACATTAATCATTAATTCAGCACTCACTGTATGCAAAATCGTCTTTGCTATGGTATCAATTTCCTTTAATTCATCCTTACTTTTCAATTCTTTAATTAAAGCAATATTCAATTCATCTACAACAACAACAAAGTCTTTGGATTTATTCGGAAACATTTTTGATACAACATCAAAAACCATTTCACATACGGAAATATCCTTGGTATCCTCAATGCGTATAAGCAGGGCAACCCTTAGGACATTATTGGATAGATGCAGCTCCCTTGCTTTCTGCAGAACATCGCTGGGCAAAATATTATCATGTATAATATTCTTAATAAAGGTGCTCTTGTCCAGCTTTTCTTCGTGAGCCAAATTAGCATTCATTATATTTATCGTAATTAATGAAAGAAACTTTATCCCCAATTCTCCATCCATAGCTAAAAAAACTATATTCTCAAGCTTTTGGCGATTCATTATCTTATAATATGAATATCCGGCTGCACAATTTATTTTTTCATCGGACTTAATTATTTCCAATGCATTTTCATCACTGTCACCAATCTTAGTTTCATCCGAACATGCAATTATGGTGCCTTTGTCGTCTAATACTCCAAACTCGGTATCTATGGTTTCTCTAATTTGGCAGACAATGTTCTGATATATTTTAGACTGCATAGCTAGCCACCTCAGCAAAATGAATTACGAAAACATTATGTCGTTGATTATACATCCTTTTTTATAATTATACACTAATTAAAAAAAACCGCAATGTCAATTTACCCCCTAAAAGGTCTATCAAAAAATCAAAAGAGGAAGACCTTTTAATCTTCCTCTCAATATAATTAATTTAATTTGAAAAATTATTTAGTTCATTATTGTCTTTTCTGTTTCTTTATCGAAAAGATGTATTCTGTTTGCATCAAAAGCAATCTTAATGATGTCTCCAGCTCTTGCCTTAGTTCTTGGGTTAACTCTTGCTGTAAAGTCAACATCATCAACTACCATATAAAGGTAAGTTTCGGAACCAAGGTTTTCTGTCAACTCGATTCTTGCTTCAACCAAACTGTCTTGCATCTGCTCAAGTACAGCAGGCTCATCATGTAAGCACTCAGGTCTGATACCCAAAATAACTTCTTTACCTATATAATCTGTTCCTTCAAGCTTCTTTGCCTTTCCTTCTGGTAATTTAATTGAATCTTTACCGAAAGTAAGATATATTGATTCGCCTCTTTTTTCAACCTTTGCATTTATGAAGTTCATCTGAGGACTTCCGATAAATCCTGCAACGAACATATTGCATGGTCGTTCATAGAGTGCCTGTGGAGTATCTATCTGTTGTACATATCCGTCTTTCATAACAACGATTCTTGTACCCATTGTCAAAGCTTCAGTCTGGTCATGTGTAACGTATATGAAAGTTGTCTGAAGTTTCTGATGGAGCTTGTTGATTTCAGTTCTCATCTGAACCCTCAACTTAGCATCCAAGTTTGAGAGAGGCTCATCCATCAAGAATACTTTAGGTTCACGAACTATAGCACGACCTAACGCAACCCTCTGTCTCTGACCACCTGATAAAGCCTTTGGCTTTCTATCAAGCAAATGCTCAATATCAAGGATTTTTGCTGCTTCATGAACTCTTCTTTTTATTTCGTCTTTCGGTATTTTTCTGAGTCTCAAACCAAATGACATGTTTTCAAAAACAGACATATGAGGATACAAAGCGTAGTTCTGGAAAACCATCGCTATATCTCTGTTTTTGGGGTCTACATCGTTAACAAGCTTGTCGCCTATGTACAGCTCGCCTTCAGATATATCTTCCAAACCTGCAATCATTCTCAGTGTAGTAGTTTTCCCGCAACCTGAAGGTCCAACCAATATTATGAATTCCTTATCTTCTATATCCATATTGAAATCGTTAACAGCTGTAACCCCACCGGGATATCTTTTGTATACATTTTTTAGCTTAACACTAGCCATCTTTTCTCCTCCTATTAGGTTAAATACGCTTTAATTTTTTTACAAACTCACAATACTACTATAACATCTATAACAGAATTTTAACAGACATAGTTCTTAACAAATTTTATATCATCAACTTGGTCACTTTGCATAAATGTATTATAAATAATGTAATTTTGCCATAAATAATGTAATTTTATTTGTTGTAAATAATATATTGCATTTTTATGCATCAGGATGTATAATTATGAAATAATTATTACTAAGCTTATCAATGTGATAAATCGCATTTAATACAGAATTTATTGCTTTACAGGAGGTAATTTATGATTAATGTAGGAATTATAGGTGCAACCGGATATGTCGGAATTGAAATTTTAAGGCTTTTAAGCAGACATCCCGGTGTAAAGATTACTACCATTGTATCTCAAAATTTCGTGGGACAAAAGGTTTCAGATATATATCCGACATTAAGAAATGTTTTTGATATGGAATGTGACGAACTTGACATAGAAAGCATCTCAAAAAAAGCAGACCTCTTTATTACAGCACTGCCCCATGGAGTATCAAAGGAAGTAATCCCCAAGCTTATAGCTTTGGATAAAAGGGTAATAGACCACAGCGGAGATTTCAGATATAAAAATGTAGAGGTTTATGAGAAGTGGTACGGTATTAAGCACCAAATGCCCGAGCTTCTTGAAAAGTCCGTCTACGGATTGCCCGAGCTATACCGCGATAAAATTAAAGATGCACAAATCGTTGCGAATCCCGGTTGTTATCCCACTTGTTCAATACTCGGTATAGCACCGCTTTTGAAAAACAATATTATAGAGACCAAAAATATTATTATAGATGCCGCCTCGGGAGTTACGGGAGCAGGCCGCAGTACCGACCTTCCGTACCAGTTCTGCGAGTGTACCGAAAATTACAAGGCATATAAGGTTTCAAACCACAGGCATACTTCAGAAATTGAGCAGGAGCTGAGCTTTTTAGCAAATGAAAACATACTTGTTTCATTTACTCCTCATCTTACTCCCATGAAGAGAGGAATGCTTGCTACAATTTACGGCAATCTCAAAAAAGAAACATCAACAAGTGAGTTGATCAATCTTTATAGAGAATTTTATAAGAATGAGTTTTTTGTAAGGGTGCTCGACGAAGGTAAGCTTCCTGAAACAAAGTTTGTAGCAGGCTCAAATTTCATTGACATAAGCATCGTTGTTGATAAAAGGCTTAACAGAGTAGTAGTTCTTTCCTGCCTTGATAACTTGGGCAAAGGAGCATCTGCTCAAGCAGTTCAGGACCTCAACATCATGTGCGGGTATGATGAGAAAACCGGCCTTGAAGCTCCGGGCTTGTACTTATAGAAATTTATAAATCATTTCATAATATTAAGGACTATTAAATTAAGGAATGATTAAGATTTATAGAATGTTTAAGAAATAATGTTTAAGAGATATATAGAAATAATTGGAGGTTCACTTTAATGTATAAATCTATGGAAACAATAATAAAAAAAGCAGAGATTCTTATAGAAGCTCTTCCATATATTCAAAAGCTTAACGGAAAAACCGTAGTAATAAAATACGGCGGTAATGCCATGATAAATGAAGAATTGAAAAATTCCGTGATGGAAGACATTACATTATTGAAATATATAGGCGTTAACCCTGTAATTGTTCACGGAGGCGGACCTGACATAAACAGAGCACTTGACAATTTCAATATAAAAAGCGAGTTTATAAACGGCCTTCGTGTAACAGACTCGGCTACAATGGAAGTAGCACAGATGGTTCTTGTGGGTAAAACAAACAAGGAAATTGTCTCCCTTTTAAACCAAAAAGGAGGCAAGGCTATCGGACTTTGCGGTATTGACGGCAATCTCATTGAATGCGAGCAATACACAACCATGGTAGACGGAAAAGCGACGGACTTAGGCTATGTGGGCAAAATAACCAACATCAATTCAAAGGTTTTGGATTTAATCGCAAAAGACGAATATATCCCTGTTGTGGCACCTATCGGTGTGGGAAAGGACGGCCGAAGCTACAATATAAATGCAGATACCGTGGCAGGCGAAATCGCTGCATACCTTAAGGCTGAAAAGCTCATGCTTTTGACGGATGTTGAAGGTGTGAAACCTTCAAAGGACAGCAATGAAATACTTTCAGCACTCACCATAGATGAGGTTCATCGCTTAATTGAAGATAAGGTTATTCAGGGCGGCATGATACCTAAAGTTCTTGGCTGCATAGATGCATTGGAGAAAGGCGTAGGCAGAACCCACATAATAGACGGAAGGATACCCCACTGCATTCTGTTGGAGATATTCACTTACAAAGGTATCGGTACTATGATAATGAAGGAAAAGGTGCTGTATCACAATAAAGAAAAACTGTAATACAAATATTGTAAGTCTAACCATGAAATTCAAATATTGCATGACTAACAATAAAAGTCATATAATGTAAAACACATATTGAAAGGCCAACACGAAAATATTGATTCCGATAGGAGGTTATCAGCATGGATTTAAATGAAATTATGGAGCTGGATAAAAAATATTTTGTAAATACATTTGGAAACAGGACCCCTGTATGCTTTGAATACGGTAAAGGTATAAATTTATGGAGCACAGACGGTAAGAAATATACCGACCTTTTTGCTGGAATCGCAGTAAGTGCATTGGGTCATTCCCATCCAAAGCTTGTTGAAGCAATTAAAACACAGGCTGAAAAGTTTATTCATTGTTCAAACCTGTATTACATAGAACCTCAGGCAAAGCTGGCAAAGGTCCTTGTAGAAAACTCATGTGCGGATAAGGTCTTCTTCTCAAATAGCGGAGCAGAAGCAAATGAAGCAGCCATCAAGCTGGCACGTATTTATTTTAAGAAAAAGGGACAGCCGGAAAAGTATGAAATAATAACTCTTGAGAAATCCTTCCATGGCCGTACTCTTGCTACAATTGCAGCAACAGGCCAGGATAAGTATCAAAAACCATACTGTCCTCTTACACCATCATTTACAAGCGTTCCGGCAAATGATCTGGAAGCTTTGAAAAAAGCCATCAACGGCAATACCTGTGCTGTTATGCTTGAGCCTATTCAGGGAGAAGGAGGAATAAATCTCATTTCTCCCGAGTATATGAAAGGTGTAAGAGAGTTGTGCGACAAGGAAGGTATTTTCCTCATTCTTGACGAAGTTCAATCAGGCCTTGGAAGAACAGGAAAGCTCTTTGCATATCAGCATTTCGATGTAGAGCCTGATATTTTTACACTTGCCAAAGCATTAGGCGGCGGATTCCCCATAGGTGCTATGTGTGCTAAAGAGTATGTTGCTCAAGCATTTGAGCCTGGTGATCACGGTTCAACATTTGGAGGAAATCCTCTCGCATGTGCAGCAGGTCTCGCTGTTATGAACACCATATTCGAAGAAAAACTCGTGGAAAACTCAGCAAAAATTGGAGAATATTTCATTGGCCAATTAAATAAGCTAAAGGAAAAATACAGTTTTATAGCTGAAATTAGAGGCAAAGGTCTTATGATAGGTATCGAGTTAAACAACGGAAAGGCTAAAGAGATTGTTACAGCTTGCTTTGAAAACGGCTATCTCGTTGGAAATGTTGGCCCTAATATCATAAGGGTTCTTCCTCCTCTTATTGTGACTAAGGATGATGTGGACGGATTTATAAAAGTATTGGAAGATATACTGTCAAAGTTTAACAGCTAAGTATTAAACCCATTTAAAATTAAACTTATTAATATTAATTGATATAAATTGAAAATTGATTTTTAAGGAGAAATTCCATGAAATCTGTTTTAGTTCTCGAAGATGGCACATATTTTACAGGTGAAAGTTTCGGCCGCAAAGGTGAAGCCTTTGGGGAAATAGTTTTTAACACCTGCATGACCGGATATCAGGAGATAACAACCGATCCTTCCTATAACGGGCAGATTGTCGCTATGACATACCCTTTAATAGGCAATTACGGATTCAATCACCTAGATAACGAGTCTTACAAGCCCCATATACAGGGCTTCATAGTCAGTGAGCTATGCGACTATCCGAGCAACTGGAGATGCAGCATGGACGCCGACAAGTACTTTGAATCCAACAATATTACCGGGATTAAAGGCATTGATACCAGGGCTCTCACCCAGTATATCCGAAGGTTTGGAAGCATGTACGGAGTCATTTCCAGCGAATGCGGCAATATAGATACTCTCCTTGAAAGACTTAAGGCAGACAAAGCACGTAAACGCAATCTTGTGATGGAAGTTACGACAAAAATTCCTGTATATAAGCCAGGTCCGGGAAAAAGAGTTGTCATTTTGGACTTTGGCGTTAAAAACAATATTATTAAAGCCTTACAGGATAGGAACTGCCATATAAGCATTCTGCCTGCCTTCTCAACTTTAGATGAGATTATGAAGCATGAGCCTGACGGAATACTTTTATCCAACGGACCTGGCGATCCTATGGAGCTTTTATCGGTAAAAAACACAGTCCAGGGCCTTATAGGTTTAAAGCCTATTTTAGGGATTTGCTTAGGCCACCAGCTCCTTGGAATCGCATTGGGCGGTACTACATACAAGCTTAAATTCGGCCATCATGGCGGAAATCATCCTGTTAAGGATCTTACAACAGGCCGATGCTACATAACTTCACAAAATCACAATTACGCTTTGGAAAGGGATTTTTCCGATGATGTGACAATTACACATGTAAATATAAACGATAACACCACAGAAGGCTTCAGACATAAATCTCTGCCCATTCTAAGCGTGCAATACCATCCGGAAGCTTCGCCCGGCCCTCAGGACTCCGCTTACATTTTTGACGAGTTTCTGAAACTATTATAGGTTATAGGAGGTCAATATGCCAAAAAGAGAAAATATTAAGAAGGTTCTGGTTATTGGCTCAGGCCCTATTATAATAGGCCAGGCAGCAGAATTCGATTACTCCGGAGCACAAGCCTGCAAATCATTGCGGGAGGAAGGCATTGAAGTAGTTCTTGTTAACAGCAATCCTGCTACAATTATGACGGACAGGGAGATTGCCGACCGTGTATACATCGAACCCATTACACTGGAATTTTTAAAGAAAATTATTATAAAAGAAAGACCTGACGGAATACTGGCTTCCTTAGGCGGTCAAACGGGCCTTAATATGGCTGTGGCACTTTCCGAAAGCGGTATTCTTGCAGAACTTGGGATAGAGCTTCTCGGAACTTCCCTGCAATCCATAAAGCTTGCAGAGGACAGGGATCTTTTCAAGCAAACAATGAATGCTATAAATGAAAAAGTTCCAAAAAGTGCAATTGTTACCAACATGTCTGAAGCAAAGGAGTTTGCTTCCAAAAATAAGTTTCCTATTATAATAAGACCAGCTTACACATTAGGTGGCACAGGCGGCGGTATTGCACAAAACATGGACGAATTTGAATATATATGCGGCAAGGGACTTAAGCTCAGCATGATAAACCAGGTGCTGCTTGAGCAAAGCGTCGCAGGATGGAAGGAAATCGAGTATGAGGTTATTCGTGACGGTGCCGACAACTGTATAATCGTATGTAATATGGAGAACTTTGACCCCGTTGGGGTACATACGGGTGACAGTATAGTTGTAGCTCCAAGCCAGACATTATCGGATATCGAGTACCAAATGCTAAGATCCGCCTCAATAAAAATAATACGTGCTCTCGATATCAAAGGCGGCTGTAATATTCAGTTTGCTCTAAATCCCAACAGCTTTGAGTACGTAGTTATAGAAGTTAATCCAAGGGTGAGCCGTTCAAGTGCTTTAGCATCTAAAGCTACAGGATATCCCGTTGCGAGGGTAGCAGCAAAGATTGCCATAGGCTTAAACCTTGATGAAATAAAAAATTCGGTTACACAAAATACATATGCATGCTTTGAGCCATCTTTAGACTATATTGTTACGAAAGTACCGAGATGGCCCTTTGATAAATTCAATACGGCAGACAGAAGCTTAGGCACACAGATGAAAGCTACAGGCGAGGTTATGGCTATAGGCCGCACATTTGAGGAATCCCTTTTAAAGGCCATAGACTCACTTGATATTAAGCTCAATTATCAGCTTGGACTAAGCCTCTTTGACAACATGACGGTTGAAGAGCTCATGGAGTTTATACGACATCCCCATGATGAACGAATTTTTGCCATATGCAAGGCACTTCAAAAAAATGCATCCTGCGAAGAATTGTCAGCAATAACAAAAATAGACATGTTTTTCCTTAAAAAACTAGAAAAAATTGTTAGAATTGCAGAAGACATTAAAAACGCGGGAATAGCATTTTTAGATTATGATCTTTATACAAGAGCTAAGAAAATAGGCTTTGGAGATTCATACATAGCAAACCTGGCCAGTGTACCGGTAGAAAAAATCAGCGAACTAAGAAACAAATATCCCATAAATCCTGTTTATAAGATAGTTGATACCTGTGCCGGTGAATTTGAAGCTGTTACTCCATATTACTACTCCACTTATGAAGAAAAGGACGATGTGGCTGTATCGGAGAAAAATAAAGTGCTTGTTATCGGTTCAGGTCCCATAAGAATAGGTCAGGGAATAGAGTTCGACTACTGCAGCGTGCATTCCATCAAGGCACTGAAGGAAATGGGATATGAGTCCATAATAATTAACAACAATCCCGAAACCGTAAGCACCGATTTTGATATAGCCGATAAACTGTATTTTGAACCGCTTACAAAAGAATGCGTCCTTGATATAATCGAAAAAGAAAAGCCTGTGGGTGTAATAGTCCAGTTTGGAGGTCAGACAGCAATAAACCTTGCATCACCTCTAAATAATGCCGGTGTTCGGATTCTAGGTACATCTGTAACAAACATAGACGTTGCAGAGGACAGGGATAAATTTTTAAAGCTTTTGGAATCTTTAGATATTCCCATACCGCCCGGCAGCACCGCATTCTCCATTGAAGAGGCAAAGGCTATAGCCAACAATATCGGTTACCCTGTTTTAGTAAGACCGTCATATGTACTTGGCGGAAGAGCTATGGAAATAGTATACAACGATCATATGCTCGATGAGTATATGAGCAAGGCAGTTGATTTGTTCTCCAAGCATCCGATACTCATTGATAAATATATAGAAGGTAAGGAAATTGAAGTGGACGGAATCTGTGACGGTGTAGATACACTGATTCCCGGAATCATGGAACACATTGAAAGAGCAGGTGTTCATTCGGGTGACAGTATATCTGTCTACCCTTCCAGAACTTTATCTAGGGAAATAAAGGACACTATTACCGACTATACTATAAGACTATCCAAAGCACTGAATATTATAGGGCTTTTTAACATACAATTTGTATCAGACGACCACGGCAAGGTTTATGTAATCGAAGTGAACCCTAGAGCCAGCAGAACAGTACCGTTTATGAGCAAGATAACGGGGATTCCCATGGTTAACGTGGCAACAAAGCTTATTATGGGCAAAAGCTTGAGGGATTTAGGCTACACACCCGGTCTTTATAAAGAAAGTGAATTTTATGCCGTAAAAGCACCTGTTTTCTCTTTCTCGAAGCTTACTACAGTGGATACATTCTTAGGACCGGAAATGAAGTCTACAGGTGAGGTTATGGGAGTTGACAAAGATTACTGCACCGCACTTTATAAAGCCTTTGTAGCCTCAGGACTGGATATTCCCCCAAGCGGCACTGCATTGATTTCCGTTGCCGACAGGAACAAGCAGGAATGCAGGGATATTGCACAGAAGCTGTGGGATATGGGCTTTAGGCTCGTTGCAAGTGAGCATACTTATTTGTATCTTTCAAGAACAGGAATAGAAGTTGATGCCATATCAAATGAAGAAATGCTGGATTATGTAAAAAGTGGCAATGTTTCACTTGTTATCAACACACCTACAAGGGGCAGGATACCGACAAGGCTTGGTTTTCAGTTAAGAAGAACCGCCATGGAGTACAACATCCCATGTATTACTTCTATTGACACGGCTTATGCCATATTGGAAGTTCTTGAAAATATTATGAACAAAAAAGACGCTGTGGTTTATTCTTTAGACGAATATTCCGTCTAAGCTTAGGCAAATTCCGTAATTAGATAAGGTTCCTTAAGAACAGCCCTTTAAGGAAACAAAAAAATAATACTAACAAATTAGGAGGTAATTACCATGAAGCATTTAATCAGTCTTTATGATTTAACATTAGAAGATATCAATGAGATTTTTGAACTTTCCGAGAAGCTCAAAAGGCAACTCAAAGAAGGTGTTGAGCATAAACTTTTAAAAAACAAAACACTTGGAATGATATTTACAAAGTCCTCTACAAGAACCAGGGTTTCATTTGAAGTCGGCATGTACCAATTGGGAGGATATCCTCTCTTCTTAAGCTCCAACGATATCCAATTAGGAAGGGGCGAAACGATTTACGATACTGCACAGGTGCTCTCAAGGTATTTGGACGGTATTATGATTCGTACTTTTGCTCATAGTGATGTGGAAGAGCTTGCAACTCACGGCAGCATCCCCATCATTAACGGTTTGACAGATCTCATGCATCCATGTCAAATTTTAACCGATCTATTTACAATATACGAACACAAAGGTGAACTTAAAGGACTTAAACTCGCATATGTAGGTGATGGAAACAACATCGCAAATTCACTGCTTCATGGTTGTGCTAAAGTAGGCATGGACATATCGGTAGCTTCACCTAAGGGTTATGAGTGTGATAAAAACATAGTAGCCGAGGCACAAAAGGATGCTGAGGTTTCAGGTTCTAAAATTGTTCTTACGGAAGATCCTTATGTTGCTGTAAAAGATGCGGATGTTATCTATACGGACACATGGGTGAGCATGGGACAAGAAGCCGAAAAAGAAGAGCGAATTAAAATTTTCATGCCTTATCAGGTAAATAGCGACCTATTTTCAAAAGCTAAAGAAGATGCTATTTTCCTCCACTGCTTGCCTGCATACAGGGATTATGAAGTGACCTCCGATATTATAGACGGCTCTCAATCCCTTGTATTTGACGAAGCAGAAAACAGGCTGCATGTACAAAAAGCCATCATGGTAAAACTCATGGCATAGCAGTCAGAAAGGTTATGGTTACAGGAAGGTTTTAGATATGAATTACTCGTTTATCATTAGAAAAGCAACTATTGATGATGCGGAGGCTATTCAAACAATTACAAGAATAGCCTTTAAGAAATATATAGAAAATACGGGTCTAGGTACAATGGAAGCTCTTGAAGAATCTATCGAGGACATCATCGAGGATATAAAGACAAAGGAAGTTTTCGTGGCATTCATCGATGATGTTCCGGTAGGAACAATAAGATTAAAGATAAATCCTGATAACACAGGGTACATAAGCAGATTTGGAGTCAATACAGAATACCATAACATAGGTATAGGTAAAGCACTCATCAACCTTATTGACAAATTAGTCAAGAAGAAGGGTATCAAAAGAGTTACGCTGCATACAGCCTCAAAATACAAGGATTTGATTAGATTTTATTATGGAAGAGGCTTTTACATAGAGTCAACTTCAACCGATCGCGGCTATATCCGTGCTTTGCTTGTTAAGGAGTATGAATAGGATAACCTTATAAGAAGCGTTTATGTAAACATCAAATAAACTCGTTCCATTGCAAATAAAGTCGTTCCGCTGCAAATAAACTTGGTCCGCTTAAACAGGCTCAAGGAGCAAGGTTTAAGGTTCAAGGATATTATCCAATAAAATAAATCAATCCTTTGTAATCCACTTATCATGCAGGTTACAAAGGATTTTATTTTTCTCTCCTTATCCCTTTTCCCTTACCCCTTCTCCCTGTAAAAGGAACAACTTTATTTCCTATTATCCCTTCCATTTTTCCCATTTAATTCAATCTATCCATCCATTTTGAGGAACATCTTTATTTTCATCCATTTTATCCCACCCATCAACCATGCGGGTTTGCGGGGATGGGGATGGAATGAGTTTATTTTATATTCACATAGATAGGACTAAGGATTTAGGGGGTAAGGGTTAAGGTTTTTGATAAAATCAGGTTAAGTCGTTCCAAAATGAAAATAATGTTGTTCCAAAAAGTAAATAAAGTCATTCCTTAACTTCATCGTGCCGTATACCTTGAAATACCAATATTTAAAGGCATATATGATATCAGGAATTCAGGATTGCAGGCTATAAAAATGCAGATAAATACACTTAACTATGGCTTTATGTTAACAATACGGAACGACTTTATCGTATGTGCTTAATATTAATGCTGTTTTGTTATCATTTTACTATAAATAAACAAGTCATAAGTTGTTCCAAAATGAAAATAGTGTTATTCCAAAAAGAAAATAAAGTCATTCCCTGACTTCATCGTGCTGTAAGCCTTGACATATAAGGGGTATAGGGTATAAATGCTATCAGGTATTCAGGGTTATAGACTATAAAAATATGAATAGATGATTCCACTGCAATAACTCCTGTTAAAAACAGGTAATATCGATCTTTGAAA
>DAOOVO010000065.1:13429-23601 GCA_035370245.1 Pseudobacteroides sp. | reverse complement strand
TTTTCAAAGATCGATATTACCTGTTTTTAACAGGAGTTATTGCAGTGGAATCAAGGTTATAAATAATGTTGAAGGTATTATCAAGTATGAATATAAATTCGACAAAAATGAACTGTGTGCAGGAAAAGATACCGGGGTATTGTATTTTACCGTAACAGCAGATGAAGAAGAGCTGTATGTGAGTGACAACAGCAAATCAATAGTAATAAATAATGAAAAAGCAAAAATATCGGGTTATGTTGGTGTTAATTTTAATTACTCACCTGATGTTGAAGAACAGATACTGTCAGGATTTACTGTTAAAGTTGAAGGGACTGATATTTCTACCAAGACAGATGCCAATGGATACTTTGAAATATCGGATATACCGGAAGACATGAAGGAATGTACACTTGAAATAAGCAAATCGGGATATTTAAAGAGATATGTTAAAGTAGCCGGAGTAGGAACAGGTAATACTGCAGTTTCTTCCGAGGATGCTCCAACAGTATTATGGGCCGGTGATGCACAAATAGACGGTGTGCAGGACGGTGCTATTAATTTGGAGGATTTGGTGCAATTAGCAAAAGCATTCAATACTGAATCGTCTGATGAACAATATGTAACCGATTTGGATTTTAATAAAGATGGTGTCATTAATATGATAGATATATTTATACTTATTAAAAATTATAACACAGCCAGTTCTTCATACTGATTATATTTATACTGATTATAATTGATCCATCAAAAAACGGCGAGCGAATTTAAAGCTTGCCGTTTTTTTAAATTTATTTAATATTTTATAAAATGATATTATGCTATAATCATAGCTGAAGAATGAGAAAATAAGTAATAAAAGCAGAGTTAGGATGGTAATATTTGTATAGGCTTGTGTCTTTTTTAAAACCTTATAGAAAAGAATGTATAGTAGGTCCGATTTTTAAGCTCCTCGAAGCAATATTGGAGCTTATTATGCCTACAATTATGGCCCTTATAATAAATAATGGCGTTATAAGGAATGATTTGGATTACATAATAAGAATAGGCGGACTGATGGTTTTGATGGCAGTGTTGGGCTTTGGCAGTTCGGTAATATGCCAATATTATGCTGCTCGGGCATCCCAGGGATTCGGCACTACCCTGAGGAATAAAATTTTTGAACATATTTCATCTCTTTCTCATGCTGAGATTGATAAGTTCGGTACACCTTCATTGATAAATCGTATTACAAATGATGTAAATCAGCTTCAGCTTGCTATAGCAATGCTTATACGACTTGTTATTCGTGCTCCTTTTATTTGCATTGGGGCGATTATTATGGCAATGATACTTGATTTTCAATTGTCATTGATTCTTATAGCAGCAACACCTGTTTTCGGAACTATATTGTATTTTATAATTACCAGATCCTCTCCGCTTTATAGAAAGTCTCAAGAAAGATTAGACAAAATAGCTCTTTTGATTCGAGAGAATCTCTTAGGGGTTAGGGTAATTCGTGCTTTTGCAAAAAATAAAAGCGAAAAGATTAGATTTGATAAGGCTAATGACGATTTAACAGGCATTGTCATTAAAGTGAGCAAGATCTCCGCATTACTAAATCCCGTTACATCTCTTGTAATGAATGGAGCCATTATTGCCATCCTGTGGTACGGCGGACTGCGTATAAATACAGGCAGGCTTTCACAGGGAGAGATTATTGCATATGTTAACTACATTACTCAGATATTGCTGGCTCTTGTAGTGGTATCGAATCTGATTATATTATTTACAAGGGCATATGCATCGGCAGTACGTGTTAACGAGGTGTTAAATACAAGGTCATCCATCGTTGAAAATAATGTTTCAAATAAAAGTGATGTTTCAAATAAAAGCGGTACAGGAAATGATGAAGCTGTAATCATTTTTGACAATGTATCCTTCGGTTATAATATTACAGGTGAACTGGCATTAAAAAATGTATCGGTTAAAATAAAGCATGGTGAAACTGTGGGGATTATAGGCAGTACAGGCACAGGTAAATCCACCTTTGTAAACCTAATACCGAGGTTTTATGATGCGGTAAATGGAGAAATATATGTTGATGGCATAAACGTAAAGGATTATGCTTTAAATGAGTTGAGATGTAAAATTGCTGTTGTACCCCAGAAATCATTGCTTTTTAGCGGAACCGTTGCGGAGAATATCCGTTGGGGAAAGGAAGATGCATCGGATGAGGATGTAATGGCGGCTGCAAAAATTGCTCAGGCGGATGAGTTTATTTCCAACCTTCCTGAAGGATACAACACGAAGGTATCAAGAGGAGGAACAAACTTTTCAGGTGGTCAGAAGCAGCGTATTGCTATTGCCCGTGCTTTGGTAGCAAAGCCTAAGATACTTATACTTGATGATGCATCAAGTGCATTGGACTTTGCCACTGAGGCAGCACTAAAAAAGGCACTTAATCAATATTGCAGAAATATGACTGTTCTCATTGTATCCCAGAGGGTTTGTACAGTGAAGCATTTAGATAAAATAATTGTATTTGATGATGGACATATTGAGGGAATAGGGACACATGATGAACTATTGAAGGACTGCAGGGTGTATAAGGAAATATGCCTGTCTCAGCTTTCAAGCGGGGAGGCGGAAATATGAACAAAAAACTTATTACAAGACTATTAAAACAAATTGGAAAATATAGAGAATTCTTAATATTATCAATGTTATGTGCAATTTTAAGTGTTACAGCCAGCCTTTTAGGGCCAATGTTCATAGGAAGGGCTATTGATCACATGGTTGGAGAAGGTGCTGTAAAATTTAGATTTGTGGCACAGACTTTAATTTTTTTAGCTGTTATTTATGCAGGTGGAAGCATATTTGGGTGGTTACTGACATATTTGACCAATACTATTGCATACCGCACCGTAAACGATATGAGAAGCAAGCTGTTCGGTAAGCTTAGCACTCTGCCTTTAAAGTTCTTTGACAGCACTTCACATGGGGATACAATCAACAGGTTTGTTAATGATATGGATTCGGTTTCCGATGGAGTGCAGCAGGGAATAATGACTTTGTTTACGGGAGTAGTAACTGTTTTTGGAGCAATAGGCTTAATGTTGTACATCAATCCATTTATGACTATATTTGTAATATTATCGGCTCCTGGTACATTTTTTACAGCACGTTTTATTTCTAAACGTTCCCAAAGATTATTTAAGGAGCAGGCAAAGATTTTGGGTGAATTGAACGGTTATGTAGAGGAGATGATCGGAGGGCAAAAAGTAGTTAAGGCGTTTGGTTATGAGGAACGGTCTTTTAGAAAGTTTCAAGAGATAAACGGACTTCTCTACAATGTTGGGATAAAGGCACAGTTTTATTCATCTCTTACCAATCCGTCCACCCGCCTTGTTAATAACATTACTTATGCAGTAATTGGGATAATTGGAAGCGTTGCAGCAATTTCCGGAATGATAACTGTTGGAGGCATATCCAGCTTTCTTATCTATGCAAGCCTGTTTGCCAAGCCATTCAACGAAATATCGGGTGTTTTGGCACAGATTCAGGCCGCATTTGCTTCTCTTAGTCGTATATTTTATGTGTTGGATTTACCTTCTGAAAAAATGGATGATATAAACTCTCTTGAGATGAAATGTTCTGAAGGAAATATATTATTTAAAAATGTGAGCTTTTCATATCAACCCGAGCGTCCTCTTATAAAATGTTTTAATCTCGAAGTAACAAAGGGAAGCAGAATAGCTATTGTCGGGCAGACTGGTGCAGGAAAAACAACACTTGTGAACCTGTTGATGAGATTTTATGATGTAGATTGCGGTGCCATATTTCTTGACGGAATAAACATCAACAATATTAAAAGGGACAGCCTTCGCCGTAATTTCGGAATGGTTCTTCAGGATACGTGGCTGTTTGCTGGAAGTATTAGGGATAATATTGCATACGGCAGGGAAAATGCAACTGAGGATCAAATCATTGCAGCTGCCAAAGCTGCTGAGGCCCACAGCTTTATTATGAGGCTTCCTGAGGGTTATGACACATTAATAACCGATTCGGGAGAAAACATTTCACAGGGGCAAAAGCAGCTTCTAACTATTGCACGTGTTATGCTTGTTGATCCGCCAATATTGATTTTAGATGAAGCAACAAGCAGTATAGATACAAGAACGGAAATACAAATTCAAAAAGCATTTATGAAAATGATTGAAGGAAGGACCAGCTTTGTAATAGCCCACAGGCTCTCAACAATAAGGGAAGCGGATATGATTTTGGTTATGGATAAGGGAAATGTGGTGGAAAGCGGAAACCATCAGCAGCTATTAAATAAAAACGGTTACTACTACAGATTATATAAAAGCCAATTTGATTCTGAATAGTTATTTTATGAAAAAGACCTCAAATGGAGGTCTTGCTTATTTCAAAGTGTTCAAATATTTTTCGATTCCTGAAGCAATGGATTTAGCTAATTTATCTTTGAAATCATTTGTGGTAAGCAGCTCGCGTTCCCATTGGTTGGTAAGATATCCCGCTTCAACAAGAACGCCGGGTTTTGTTGTGTTTTTCAAAATGTAATAATCCGCGGTCTGAGAATTATGGGACATTCGCTTTTTGCCGTTCACAGTAATATTGTTAAGCGAATTTTGTATGTTTTTTGCCAGTGCCTTTGATTGTAGGCATTGGTCATTGAAATAGTACACCACTGAACCGTTCATGGTACGGTCATGATAACTGTCAACATGTATGCTTACAAAAATCCTTGCATTGCTTTGATTTATCTTATTTACTCTTGCGTTGAGATCTCTTCTTTCAATTGTGTCTCCTGCTTTGCAATATTTGTATAAGGATTCGTCACCGCTTCTTGTGAGAACAACATTAAAGCCCTTTTGTTCCAAATATAGTTTGATTTTTTTGGATATACTAAGATTAATGTTTTTCTCACATATGTTGTTAATTATGCATCCGCTGTCTATTCCGCCATGTCCCGGATCTATCACTATTGTTTTTTTATTTTCTGTGGCATGGGCACATGCAGATACGGATATAAATAATATTAAAGCGAATAAACTGAATAAGGCCGCAAAAATGTACTTTCTTCTGTTAATTTCAAACACATTGATACACCTTTCCATATTCAAAATTGAAATTCATTAATCTATAATATCTGCATTTAATATTGAAAAATCCCTGGTATATTAAACAGTAATAGAAAATTTAGCAAGACATACTTTTGGGATTCGTCACTAATACTAAAGCATGGAGGTGATGATTTTAAGATCATGAGAAATTATATCGGTTACGATTTAACAAAATATACAAGGGTTGCAATTATTTTGTTGTCAATATCTCTGTTATCAATATCTCTGTTATCTTCATGCAGCTCAAAAAATGAAAATAATGTTCCTGAAAATAAGGGTTTGGAAACTCCTCCGGCTAAATTTATGGAATTTGGTATGTTTGAAAGAACTGTAAAAGATAATGTTGTTTTAGTTGATGAAAACGTTGGAAATCTCAAAGAATCTGAAGTATTGAAAAAAATACAAACATATGCTCAGGAAATTGATACCGAAGCTTTAAATGCTACTATAGACAGCTCTACCTGGAATGTGAAACAAGGAAGAGTCGGGAAAAAGGTAAATGTGGAAAAGACAATGGAAACACTCATAAGTGCAAAAGAAGGCAGTAGGGTGGATTTGGTAGTTGAAGAGCAAATGCCACAGGTTACATCAGAGATTTTAAACAACAATATTGTAGTCATAGGCAGTTATACAACAACTATACTAGATAGGGATTCGTCAAGGGTTAATAATATTAAATTAGCATCTCAAAAGATAGATGGTTTTAAAATTGCTCCCGGTGAAGAATTTTCATTCAATAAAGTAGTTGGAAGAAGAACTATAGAAAAAGGATATGAAAAAGCAACGATTATAACAAGAAAAAACGGCAAGCCCAAAAAGGGTACCGGTGTTGGTGGAGGTATATGTCAGGTATCGAGCACGTTATATAATGCAGTTGAAAAAAGCGGACTTAAAATAATTGAGAGACATAAACATTCAAAAGCTGTAAATTATGTGCCAAAGGGACAAGATGCTACTGTCACTTACGGAGCATATGATTTCAAGTTTAGCAATAACCGCAGCTATCCTATAATGATAAGAACAAATTTAAGTAATACATCTTTAACAATAAAAATATTGGAAAACCGAAATTCATAAAGAATTCCGGTTTTTATATTGCTAATCAACTAATCAATTGTGGTATTGCTATTTATGCTATTATTTGCTATTATATTATATACGATTAATTTGCAACTCTTAAGCAACACCTATCATTTCAGTGTGGTATAAATTCTGTATTAATGAGATAAGACTATATTAATGTTATAAGACTATCTGTATAAGTTTCAAGGAGGATTAATATGAAAGATTTTGTTGAGCTTGAAGATGAATTGATTGAAAAATTAAGTAAGCAGGCCAAAGAAAGTAGTTTGATTGATCCGGAGTTATTTGTAAAGTATCAGGTTAAAAGAGGACTTAGGGATATTGATGGTAGAGGGGTACTGGTAGGACTTACTGAAATAGGGGATGTTCGGTCGTATATAGTTGAGGAAAATGAAATGGTGCCTATACCTGGAAAATTGTTGTACAGGGGTATCGATATAGAGGATATTGTTGAAGGTTTTGTTAAACATGACAGGTTTGGATTTGAAGAAACATGTTATCTGTTGCTTTTTGGAAGTCTTCCTACAAAAAAGGAATTGGAGGATTTTGAAGCATTATTGTCGGAATACAGGCGTTTACCCGATGATTTTGTTCGAGATATGATATTGAAAATGCCAAGTCATGATGTTATGAATTCAATAGCTAGAAGTGTTCTTGCACTATATAGTTATGATAAGCAAGCAGAAAACACAGATATAAAAAATGTATTAAAACAGTGTTTGAAACTAATAGCATGGTTCCCTCTGATAGCAGTTTACGGGTATCAGGCTTATAAGCATTATCATGACAATAAAAGTCTCTTTATTCACAGTCCCAAAAAAGAATTGAAAACAGCTGAAAACATACTTCACATGCTAAGACCCGACAGTAAATATACAAAGCTTGAAGCATCACTTCTTGATTTGGCATTGGTTCTTCATGCTGAACATGGAGGCGGTAATAATTCAACATTTGTTACTCATGTTGTTACTTCAGCCGGATCAGATACATATTCTGTAATTGCTGCGGCATTGGGCTCCCTAAAAGGACCAAGACATGGAGGTGCAAACATTAAGGTAGTTCAAATGTTTGAAGATATGAAAAAAAGCATATCCAACTGGGAGGATGAAAATCAAATTATAGATTATCTTTCAAAACTTTTAAGTAAGCAAGCATTCGACCGTTCAGGTTTGATATATGGAATAGGACATGCAGTGTATTCCATATCGGACCCGAGAACATTGATACTTAAGAAGTATGCAGCTGATTTGGCTAAAGAAAAAGGACTTGAAAAGGAATTTAAACTTTATTCAAAAGTTGAAGAACTTGCACCTGAAGTAATAGGAAATGTTCGTAAAATGTATAAAGGGGTAAGTGCAAATGTGGATTTTTACTCCGGTTTTGTATATAGTATGCTTGATATACCTCAGGAGCTTTATACACCTCTGTTTGCAATTGCAAGAGTTGTAGGCTGGAGTGCCCATAGAATTGAAGAAATTTCAAATAACGGCAAGATTATAAGACCTGCGTATAAAAGCGTTTCAACAAAGAAGGATTATGTTGACATTGAAGAACGATAGTGTGATTGAACGGTAAATTACAAATAAAAACTGTCGAATATGGACAAAAAAAGTGTTTTTAGATAAAATATTTATAGAAATAATTTGAAAAGCATATAAGAACATAGTTTGATGTATTTTTTAGGGGAGTAACAGTTAATACCAACATCAGTATATTATTGATGTTTCACTTCTATTATAAATTTATATAAAATGTCATGTTTATAAAGCTCCTAAAAATTGTCCAATACAAAAATAACTATGTGAATAGCTTTTTATTTATTGAATTAATTTTAAGTTAACTTGGGGGTAGTATATGAAAAGATCAATGAAAAAGATCATTGCTTGTTGTATGGCTTTGATACTTGTTTGGGGGCAAATATTTACTATGTTTGCCTATGATTTATCATCTTTTGATTCCATAAAAGAAAAGGATAACGGCATAATATATAATAATCCAAGTCTTTTACAGGACGGTACTGAGCAAAAAGATGCCGATTCCAGAAGTTCGGTAAGTGAAAATGTATATTCCGAACCCATATTTGAGATATCTCAAACACAGGGGGATAAAGAATCTCCTGATTCATCGATATCCATTTCTCAAAATGAAACATTAAAAGAAGAAAATAATTTATCGGAGCAAGAACCGATACAGAAATCAGTACAGGAATCTGTATATCAAGATGATACGGTTCCGCCTGCATCAACCGGTTTAAGAGTTATGTACGTTGATTTTACATTTGCAGAGTTAGAATGGGAACCTGCTTATGACAATGTTGGTGTTGCAGAATATGAGATATACCGTAACGGTATGATAATAGGTACTACAGAAAATACATATTATAAAGATATCGGTTTGATTCCGGGTACTGAGTATACATATCATGTGAAAGCTAAAGATGCGGCAGGAAATATATCTGAAATGAGTGATGCTGTTACTGCATTGACTACATTCGATAATGAGTCGCCTACAAAACCGGAAAATTTAACGGCTACAGCCGTATTGAATACAAGCGTAACTTTGACATGGACTGCTGCAACAGACAATGTAAAAGTGGCAGGATATAAAATATTAAGAGATGGCGTATTGGTAGGAGTAGTCAGGGAAGGTGTTTCTTTTACCGACACTGGTCTAAAAGCGGATACTACATATGTTTATACTGTAATATCATTTGACCTGTCCGACAACAGTTCTGTTACAAGTGAGCCTTTAAGTGTTACTACTGCTGTTGTAATAAGTAACGGGCTGACGCTTGATAACGATATGACTTTTGATGCCGTTGTTTTTACAGGAGGAACTATTAATTTAAACGGCTACAAGCTTACAATAAAAAGAGGGCTTACTCAAACAGGCGGAACAATGAGAATTAACGGTGGACAGCTTATAGTTTTGGGAGATTATAGGATAGATAACGGAAATTATTACTGCTATGCTTATCTCAATATGACAAAGTCAGAGGATTATGTATATGTTGGAGGAGATTTTTTAACAAAGGCATATTATAGTCATGAGGGAAGTCTCACAGCAGGAACTCTTGAGGTAAAGGGTAATTTTACAGAAGGCACCTACTCAAGTTCTTCTGCAAACTTCAAGGCAACCGGAAACCACAAGGTGGTATTAAGCGGCGAGGGACTGCAGACAGTAAATTTTGTCTATCCATACAACTCATATTTTAATGTGCTTGAAATAAAGAACAGTTCAAATGAAGGTGTAAAGTTTGCAAGTAGCTATAATGTAATGAAGCTGATAAGCAATGGAAACATGGTGGATATATCGACCATTGGAGATATATCAATTAAGCTACAGGAAGATCTTACAGTAAAAAATGGATTTAAATTAACCGGAAATACATTGGACTTAAACGGCTACACCCTTACGGTTAACGGAAATATTACCCAGGCCGGCGGAACAATGAAAATCAACGGCGGAAAGCTTATAGTAACGGGAGACTATAAGATAGATAACGGGAACTATTACTGCTATGCTTATCTCAACATGACAAATGAAGCGGATTATGTATATGTAGGGGGGAATTTCCTTACAAAGGCATATTACGGTCATGAGGGAAGTCTCACAGCAGGAACTCTTGAAGTAAAAGGTGATTTTACGGAAGGCACATATGCAAGCTCTTCAGCAAACTTCAAGGCAACCGGAAGCCACAAGGTGGTATTAAGCGGCGAGGGACTGCAGACAGTAAATTTTGTCTATCCATACAACTCATATTTTAATGTGCTTGAAATAAAGAACAGTTCAAATGAGGGTGTAAAATTTGCAAGTAGCTATAATGTTATGAAGCTGATAAGCAATGGAAACAAGGTGGATATATCAACCATTGGAGATATATCAATTAAGTTACAGGAAGACCTCACAGTAAAAAATGGATTTAGATTAACCGGAAATACATTGGACTTAAACGGCTACACCCTTACGGTTAACGGAAAT
>DAOOVO010000065.1:0-13329 GCA_035370245.1 Pseudobacteroides sp. | reverse complement strand
TATTTTAATGTGCTTGAAATAAAGAACAGTTCAGATGAAGGTGTAAAGTTTGCAACTAGTTTTAATGCAATCAGCTTGGTAAATAACGGAATAGCATTGGATATAGCAACTGCCGGTGCAACAAACATTAAGTTAAGTGAAGACTTAATAATTAAAAGTGATTTTAAATTAACCGGAAGTACGATAGACTTGAATGGATACAAACTTACGGTTAAAGGGAATTTTATTCATTCTGGCGGAACAATGAAAATTAACGGCGGACAGCTTATAGTGTTGGGGGACTATAAGATAGATAACGGAAACTATTACTGTTATGCTTATCTCAATATGACGAATGAAGCGGATTATGTATATGTAGAAGGAGATTTCCTTACAAAGGCATATTACAGTCATGAGGGAAGTCTTACAGCAGGAATTCTTGAAGTAAAGGGTGATTTTACGGAAAGCAGCTATGCAAGTTCTTCAGCAAACTTCAAGGCAACAGGAACCCATAAAGTGGTATTAAGCGGTGAGGAATTACAAACAGTAAACTTTGTTTATCCGTCAAACTCTTATTTCAATATACTTCAAATAACGAAGCCTGTTGGAGCAGGGTATTCCTTTAATACAAAGCCTGTTTGGAAGCAGTTGGAAGAGATAACGGTTGATGAAGAGCCACCGACTGTACCTTCAGATTTAAAGGTTATAGACAAATCACACTACACAGTAACACTTTCATGGGAGTCGTCTTCGGACAATATTAGAGTATCCGGTTACTATGTATATCGTGACGGTATATTGGTAGGTGATACATCTACCAACGTATTTACGGATAGGGGTCTTACTCCGGAAACAAGTTATACATATGAAGTAAGAGCATATGATGTAAATAAAAACCAATCCCAGTCAAGCAACAGTGTAAAAGCGGATACCGATTCCGATCCGGAACCTCCGTCAGTTCCGACAGGGATTGTTACCGTATCAAAAACCGACACAACAATTACTATTTCATGGGAGGCATCAACCGACAATGTAGGTGTTAAGGGTTATGTTATTTACAGAGACAGAAAAGAGGTCGGTACTGTAAGTGAGCTTACATTCACCGATACCGGGCTTAGTCCTTCCACAATTTATGCATACCAGATTAAAGCCTTTGATGAAATGGGAAATTATTCGGATTTTAGTTATCCCATGTATGAAAAAACCAAATTTGATGCACAGGAGCCAACTGTTCCTCAAAATCTTAAAGTCGACGATGTAACTGCAGCTTCTGTAAAAATATCGTGGGATAAGTCCCAAGATAATTATAATGTTAAAGGATATGAAGTGTACCGTGATGATAAAGTTATAGGTACCACATCCGAAACATTTTTTACAGATGTACGTCTTGAACCTGAGACTACATACAAGTATAATGTCAGGGCATATGACGAAGCTTTAAACTATTCCGGTGTAAGTGATTCCGTATATGCGGTTACACTAGAAGATGTTGAAGCACCAAGCATTCCTTTAAATATATCACTTAAATCGAAAAATGCTTCTTCCGTAACCATAACATGGGAGAAATCAACTGATAATGTTGCCGTTAAGTGCTATAACATTTATCGTGACGGTAAGCTTATATATACGACAGAAATGAATGTTTACACCGATTCGGGTCTCGTAAAAAATAAATCTTATTCATATACCATAACGGCTTTGGATACTTCAGGTAATGAGTCTAAGCCTAGCAGTCCGTTTATAGCCACTCCTGGAGTACCCAATGCACCAAAGGGACTTGTTGCCAATCCCGGCATATACAGTGTGGAGCTCCTCTGGGAGCCCGTTACGTCGGAAGGGCAGTCCTACTACAGGATTTACAGCGGAACAGAGACCATTAACATTGAGTATAAATTGGATGTAAAGAGTGGTGTTAAAGGAACTGTTAACGGTTTGAACTCCGATACAACATATTATTTTATGGTAAGTGCTGTTGATATTTGGGGAAATGAAGGACCTAAAACGTTAATATCCTGCAAAACTTTAGGTGACACTGAAGCTCCTTACATCAAATCATTACAACCGGCAGAAGGAACAAGAACTTCCGATAGAAATATTAAACTTAGTGCTGTTGGAGTTGATAACGGTGTTATCAGTAAGTTTATATTCGAGTATTCATTTGATGAAGATGATAAATGGGTGAAGATTGCAGAAGTTAATGCCGCTTTCAATAGTGATAAAGGTGAATACGTAGGAGAAACAATTTGGAACAATGGCGGTATCGATGGAAAATTCAAATACAGGGTAACTGCTGTTGATAAGGAAGGAAACATATCACAGCCAAATATAAATAGTATAATATTGGATTATTTACCTCCTCTTGTTCCGCAAGGAGTTTCGGTATTAGCGGAGCCTGGTAGGAATGTTATTACCTGGAATAAGGTTGAATCTGAAGATATTTCTAAATACGGAATTTATAGAAAGACAGCAGATGGCAATTTTAAAAAGATTAACACAGTAAATGAAAATGTGCTTAAATATATCGATTATGATTCTCAGGTCGGAGAAACATATTTCTATGCTGTTTCTTCCATTGATGATTTAAACAATGAGAGTGAGCTCTCGGAAGCAATACAGGTAACTACAATAAAACATGAACCAACTGTTGTATTGACTCCTGAAAAGGGCGGGCCTGAAACAGAACTTTTATTTAAGGGGAAAGGCTTTAAGCCTCTAGAGACAGTTGAGCTTTATATTGACGGAATGTACCTCATTAATGGTAAAGCGGATGAAAATGGGGATGTTACAGTATTGTGGAGATACACAAAGAATGTAACACCGGGAAATCATATATTCACAATAAAAGGAAAGACAAGCCTTGCACAAGGAGTAGCCGGTTTTACGGCTGAGGTTGAGCTGCCATTTGCTCCGGACAATATTACATCGGTTCCCGGACAATTGGAAATAAAGCTTTCATGGAATGCTCCAAAGAACTCCAGTATAGGCCATTACAGAGTTTACAGAAGTGTGGGAACGGATGCACCTGTTTTGATATTTGATAATGTTAAAACATTAAGTGTTAAGGATATTGATGTTTCTAAGGATACAGAGTATGGATACAGTGTTTCTACTGTAGATATCTATGGAAATGAAGGTGAAAAGTCTAAAGTTGTATATGCAGAGCCCTTACCCGATACGGACAGACCTGTTATTAATGATTTTAAAGAGTCCCGAAGCGGAAGCATCATTAAACTCACAGCAGGTGTTAAAGACAATATTGGAGTAAGCAGCTTGAAGTTGCGTTTTAGACCCGTAAATGGTCAATGGAAAGAATTAGCTACTATTGATGTTATTAGTCAAAGAAATACTATTGTTTATCCAAGCTATGATTGGGAGACAAATGAAATACCTGACGGATATTATGAGGTAGGAGCCATTGCATATGATGGAGCCGGAAATTTGAGCTTTGAAAACATTATAACCGTAAGGGTAAAAAATACTCCTCCCGATGCACCCACTGAATTAAAGGCTCAATCAGATGAAATGAAGATAGAGCTTTCATGGAATGGGGCGGAAGATAAGGATGTTGAAAAATACAAATTGTTTAGAAGTACTGATGGTGGGGACTTCCAGGTTGTAGCCACAACTGGTTTATTGTCATACATAGACAATAAGGTTATGATCGGCAAAAACTATACATATAAAATTGTTTCGGTTGACAAATTCGGTCAGGAAAGTGCTGCATCGAAAAGCGTTACCGCAACACCGAAGGAAGATAAAACCGCTCCTGTAATTGTGGGATTTGAGCCATTGGAAGGTACTGTATTTGGCCGTTTGGCGACAATTACAGTAAGAGCGGAGGATAATGTGGAGGTTTTAAAAACAACTCTTCAGTACTCTGTTGACGGAGGAATAAATTGGATTGACGCAGGAAGTGTAGATTTACAGGATACTTCAGTATTCAAGTGGGATACTTCATCTTTAAGCGGTGAAGTAAAAGTAAGAGCAATAGCAAAGGATTCTTCAGGAAACATTAGCAACGGTTTACCTGTATTGACATACCAAATAGATACCGAAGGACCTTCAAGGGTTACAGGCCTAAGTGCGATTCCTTCAATAAATGCTGTTACATTAAAATGGAACAGTGTTCCCGATAGCGATTTTGCTTATTTCCAGGTAGAGAGAAAGGATTCTCAAAACGGAATTTATTATTCCATAGGGACAAGCAGTAATATATTGGGATTAAATGTTACAGGACTTGATCCGGATACATCATACTGGTTCAGGGTGGTATGCTTTGACATTTTTGGCAATAGAGGCAAAGAGTCGGAAGAAATAAAAGTAACTACGTTAAAGGACAGCATTGCACCGACTGTAAATTCTATTGAGCCTCGTCCGGGAAATTATAACACCACAATACCTTTAAGAGGAACTGTTAGCGACAATACAGGTGTTTTGGACATAACATTCCAATATTCTGCTGACAGAAAAACATGGAACAATATTGAAACTATAAGCATTCAGGGAAGCCCCAAATCTGCTTCTGCAAGCTGCAGCCTTGATGTGTCCTCTTTAGCTGAAGGGATCATTTATGTACGAATAGTGGCAAGGGATATATACGGAAACACAAGCAAGACAGACAGCAGTGCATCATATGTCGAATACAAAGTGGATCATACTGCACCTATCAAGGCTTCGGGATTGACAGCGACAAGTTCTACCGGCTCAATTACTCTGCAATGGACAAAAGGAACGGAAGATGATATAGCTTACTATAATGTTTACAGGTCGGAGAATGAAAACGGGCAGTACAGTATTATTGGCAATGTTGCGGCACTTTGGTACAGGGACAGAAATGTAATGCCTGCGAAAAAATATTATTACAAAGTGTCTGCAGTGGATGCCGCAGGCAATGAGGGAGAGTTGTCGGATCCCGTTTCCGAGATGCTCAAAGAGGATAATGAAGCACCGCAGATTTTGAGCTTTAATTTCCCTGATAATTCAACATTACCGGCTAATCCGACCATAAGGGTTCTCGCGTCCGATAATTATATGTTAAGTAAGGTTGTATTGGAATATAAAGCGGCCGATGAACAAAATGATAAATGGAAATCAATTGGAAGTGTAGAAGTTGATACATACAGCAGTGTAGCAAGCTTTAAATGGGATACAAGTGCCCTTATAGAGGGTAAATATGTAGTTCGTGCTTACGCACAGGACGCAAATGGATTAAAGAGCGAATATAAATTAATGAACTATTATTTAAATCTTAATCCGCCTGAAGTACCAAAGCTCACTCTTAAGCCGGGAGGCTGGAAAATTGATCTTTCATGGGAAAAGATACTCGATGAGGATCTTGCCGGCTATAGAATTTACAGAAAAGACGGTGAAGGCTCAAGTTACAAAAAAATAAAGGAAACTACATATACCAATTATTCAGATGAATTGTTGAATCCTAGTATTACTTATTATTATAAACTAGAAGCAGTTGACATTTATGGAAATTCAAGCTTTAGTGAAGAATGCAGTGCATCCCCGACAAGGGAAGATTTGTACAAGCCTGTTGCAAGAGCAGGAGAAGACATTACTGCTGCATTGGGTAAAGCAGTAGCCTTCGACGGATCAAAATCAACAGACAATGACGGTATTTCAAGTTACCAATGGGACTTTGGTGATGGAGGAAAAGCACAAGGACCAAAGCCATTGCATGCATATACCCAGTGCGGCGAATATACCGTAACACTGGCTGTATATGATCCGGCCGGAAACGTAGGCGTGGATACAATTAAAGTTTCCGTTATCGATTACAGTGAGATTGAAACATTAAAAATAAAGGTAGTTGATGAAACTACAGGAGCTCCGATTCCAGGGGCAGATTTGTTTACTGTTATGCCTGACGGACAAATCATTAAAGGTGTTGCCGATTCAAACGGTATTATGACGGTTACAGGCAAAACAGGAACATGTAAAGTATCGGCATATAAAGAGGAATACAAGCCTGCTTATGTGGAAGCATCACTTGTCAAAGGAAAGGAATGCAATGTAACGGTTAAACTTAAAAGAGGGCAGTTGGTTGTAGGTAACCTTACTGTTAGGAGACTTCAGTTAGACGAAATTAAGGAGCTGGGTATTAATGTTTCTTCACCTGACAACCAGTTTGTTTACAAGTACGAAATAAAACTGGCTTTTAACGATACGCTTCTTCCTACTCAAGAGTTGGTCGTAAATGGAAAGGGAGAATTGATAAACGATTGGAAACCTGTCAGGATTAAAGACAGTGACGGGGTGCAATACACCGCATACCCTAAAGTTATTTCACATCCGGATCATCCTGAGGTTAGGCCTACCGTAGCTTATATGGTAATACCTGCTCAGGCATCCATGCTTAAAGAGTTTTTTGAAGTAACATTGACGCTTGAAAATACGGCTGATCCACAGTTTGAGATCACCGATTCAAGTGCTACATTAAAGATTCCACAAGGGCTTGAGTTTGTACCTACCGACCTGTCAAAAAGTCTTACTGTTGATTTGGGTGTACTTTCAGGTGGGCAAAATCGTACTGTAAAATGGGTAATAAAAGGCAATAAGGAAGGTTCTTATGATCTTGAAGCTGAATTCAACGGTATTCTTCAACCCTTTGAAAAGCCTGTTAAAACTATATTCAGAACAAGTGAGCCATTTAAGGTTTGGGGCGGAAGTGCAGTTGAAATTACTGTTGAAGCTGAAGAAATCGCTTATTCCGATACATTGTACTCAAAAGGTTCTCCTTATTATGTAAGATTTGGAGTAAAAAACATATCGGATATAGATGTGAATAAATTCAAACTCGTTCTTCAAGACGGAGAGAATTTTAAATTCAAAGCTGGACAGCAGCTTGAGAATACAATTGAAGTGTTAAAACCCGGACAAACAAAATGGTTTGAGTATTGGATAATACCAGAATTGGGATTTAAAGGCTACCTCGACATAAAGAATTCCGTGGCATCGGGCGATGGCATTAAATGGAAATTTGTTAGAATACGTGTTGGAAGAGGAGACGGATTAAGAGGATTATATTTTGATGGCGATGATTTCCAGGAATCAAAACTCTATAGAGTTGATCCAGAAATCAACTTCAATTGGGGGTATGGTTCTCCGGATAGCTCAATAAATAAAGACAAATTCTCAGTCAGATGGTTTGGAGACATAATGCCAAAATTAACTGAACCCATGACCATAAGAGTTGATTCCAATCAAAGTGTTAGACTGTGGATTGATGGTGAGAAATTAATAGATACATGGTGGGATACAGCTGAAAAAACAGGGAATACATGCACCATAAGCAGTGACAAGATGCATTCAATACAGTTGGAGATATTGAAGAATAAAAGCGGTTCTTCGGGAGTTACACTTTATTGGTCCGGTGAGTCCTATCCGGAGGAAGTTATTCCTGGAAGGTATTTGTACTCAGAATCCCAATACGACCGCTACTCAAAGGATATTTCAGCAGTATTGGTTATATCAAAGGCAGATAGGGCCATTGATGAAAAGCTTTTATCCGGTGCAAAGGTAACTATTGCAGATATGGGCTATTCAGGTACAACTGATGAAAAAGGAATAGCTGTTTTAAAGGCTAGCGACAAAACTCATAGAGTAAGAGTCGAAATGGATGGCTACTATCCTTATGAGGTAGATACCGACTTTAGTGTGACACCGCTAAAAATTGTATATATGCAGAAAATATTGCCAGGTTTTGAAAGTGCACCTTATATTGAAGCCGCATTCCTTGAAAAAGACGGTGAAACTATTGATCTGTCGGGATACCAGCATACTATAGAAATTGACAAGATGACATATACAAAAATCAATATTCCTGTTAATTGGAACGGACACGGTCAAGGTGAAATAAGGCTCTATCATGGAGATAAATATGTATCTGCAGTAGATGGTGTGATTAATCGTCAGTTGGGTATTGACTTTAAAGAAGAAGGCAATGATGCTTATTTGATAGCTATTGCCGGGGACGGCAGCAGATCCCAGCCTTTTACCGTTAGACTGAATTTTGATAAGATTGAAAGGGAAAATTTGGGAGGTAATTTGTCGCTTCCTACAGATCAGATGGAAATAACGACTCCACAAAATAATAACATGCTTTCCGAAGAAACTCTTGGTTTTTCAATAGGACCTGTTGAGGTGAATATTGAAGACAAAGGAAATAAGAGAATAATTGAGTTCGGTTATAAGCTTATTGACGAAAATGAATTTAATAGTTTAAAGGATTATTTCGAGAACCCGAGTTATTCCCTTGAATATGATGACACTGAGTTGGAATTGGACACTGATTTGGAAGATTTTTATGAAAGAATGACTGATTTTATTGATGCAAAAAAACTTTTGAAAGATTTAAATACTCAGAAGGTAAATTATTCTATAAATGATAAATTTAAAGCAGGGTTGCTTTTGGGAGGTTATATTGAAGCTGTACAGAACAATGACGGAAAATGGGTTGTTTCAGAAGGCGGACTATTGATGATTGGAGATGGTTCCATTGATTTTGGTCAACAGTTTATGGTAGGACCTGTACCCATATTTGTAAAATTTGGGGTTGGAGCAGAACTCAAATTCAAAACAGGTGTTAAAGCCAATACTTCAGTAGATGGTACAAACAACTCGATTCATTGGAGTGGATGTACTTTCGATTTGGAGCTTGAATTTAAACCGGAAGTTGGTTTAGGTATTGCCGATGTGGCTTCTGTGAGCCTTCAAGGTAATGTTACGCTCAATCTGGCAGCAAAATTTGATCCGTCTTTTTCATGGGCAGGAAGTATTCAATTTGGATTGAGTATAATTCTAAAGCTTTTAGTATTTGAATATAAGAAATCAATGGTCGAGTCAGATCCGTATTACTTTAAGAATTTCGACGATGATAAAAAAAGAGCAAATTCCATTAATAACTTGGCAATGGACGATATCTATAAAGTGGAAAATTATTCTGTTTCATCAAGGGATTATTTGAAGGAACCTTCAATTTGGCTTGGAAATCAAACTTTTACCGCACTTCCTCCAAGTGATGGAATGAATGCAAGTTATGACAGGAAGCAGGTTCTTATGGAAAACATATATCCTGAAGCAAATCCCAAAATAGTTAATTCTGGTGACGATAATGTACTGTTATGGCTTGCTGACCAAGGAGACAGGAACTCTGTCAACAGAACCGAGCTTGTATATTCTGTTAAAAATGATGAAGGCGGTTACACAGAACCGAAATCTGTTTATGATGATGGAACGGGGGATTTTTATCACGATATTTCATCTGACGGTAAAAATGTATTTGTTGCATGGCAGAATATAGGTGAGGAATTTGAAGAGTCTGATGTTACCATTGAGAGCTTCTCAAAGGCAAGTGAGATTATGGTTTCGAGATTTAATAACGAAACAAAATCTTTTGATAAGCCTGTTTCGCTTACAAACGATGATGTGCTCGATATGAATCCGTCCATATCTGTGAGCAATAATAAAGCATTTGTGGCATGGTTGAGAAATGATGCCAACGATATATTCGGTATTAGCGGAAGAAATGATATTATGTACTCCATATTTGACGGCACAAAGTGGAGCACACCAAAGGCTGCTGTTAGCAATGCCGGCCTTGTAATCAGCTTATCGACGGCATATAAAGACAATAATGCATATGTAATATATTCTGTTGACACCGACGGAGATATTTTTACTCTTGAAGACAGGGAAATCTATTACTGTGTATTAGAAGGCGAAGCGGCAAAGATGCCTGTAAGGCTAACCGATAACAATACTATTGATTCAAAACCCCAAATATTTGTAAAGGATGACAAGGTATCTGCATTGTGGTATGTAGAAAACAACCTCAAATATGTAGATGATCTGTCAAAGCCTGAAGCAGTCGATATGTTCTCTGAGCCACTGCAAGGATTGAATGACAGCTTTGAGGTTGTTACAGACGGTAATGAACTTAGCTTGTTGTTGATTAAAGAAGATCAAAACGGCATAAAAGATGTGTATAGTGCAATTTATGATAATGATACGGGAATTATCAGCAATTTTGTTAATGTGACAAATGGTTCCGAAAGGGTAAAGACCGTAAGTGGTGCCTATGACGAAAAGGGTGATCTGGTTCTTGTCTTTAACATGGCAAAGAGGGTAGAAACCCAGTCGGAAAACAAGAAGTACTATATCGATGGAAGCAATGATTTATATGTTTCAAAGGTTGTAAAGGAATACAATATATCAATAGTTGAGGATTCGGTTAACTGGAATGAGTACCAATTTAAGCCGGGAAATCCTATGAATGTGACTTTCGATGTAGAGAACAGAGGCACTGAAGCCGTCAATAAGATTAAAATAGAGGCTTATTATGAAGATCCGAGGACAAAAGAGGTTGCTCCTTTCTACATCATAGAAAAGGAAGGCTATATAAGGCCCGGTGACAAAGAATCCATCACTGTTGAGTTTGTTCCGGAAGAGTATAGAATGTATAATGTGTTCTATAAAGTTTCGGTAGTTGACGGTCATGATATTGACGAATCGGATAATTATGCACAGATTGATACAGGCTACTGTGATGTTGAAGTGGACAGCATTAAGGTAATAGGAGATGGAGACGACACAACACTTATGGTGCTTCTTAAAAATAATAGCGGTATAACGGCACAAAACATTAATCTGGTTCTTACAGAGGATTCATTAAACGGTAAGAAGCTTTATGAAAAGCAATTTGAAAAGCTGGAAATGGGTGATACTGCATTGGCATTTTACAACTTCAACATTAAAGACTTGAAATGCACAAACGGTATGGGAAAAATATATGCTTATATCAGTACTGAAAGTGAAGAGAAAATAAAAGGTAATAACTGGGATTATGCAGTTTTGTTTGATCCTGATAAGAAGATACCTTTTGAAGTAACGGTAAGCAATGCGGTATGCGAGGAAAACAGCTATATTACAGCTGATTTGGAAATCAAAAATATATATGACGACAAAGTGGCTGCTGTGGTTACAACTGAACTTTACGACAAAGAAACAGGTAATTTGATTGAGAAAAAACAGCAAAGCATAAGCTTAAATTCAGGGGAAAGCATAGTTATTACAGAGCAGTTTACTAAGGATGTTCCTTATGAGGGTAATTACTTTATTAAGGCTTATGTGGAAAGAAGTGAAGAGAGCAATAATATTCCGTCAGAAGTTATCGAGCTGTCAAATACCGTAACAGCTGTTGTAAAAACTATATCGGATGATAAAACTCCTCCTGTAATAACCTGGACAGCTTCATCCGAGCCAAATAAAAACGGCTGGTACAACAGTGATGTTACAATACATTTTGAAGCTAAGGATGATATTTCAGGCATAGATATATTGACTCCCGACACAACCATAAGTCAAGAAGGAATGGATATTAGCTTTACAGCGGTAGCGATAGACAAAGCAGGAAATGCATCAAGTATAGAGATTACGGGAATAAACATCGATAAGACAAAACCGGAGATAGTATATAATATGCCGGATACGAAAAATTTTGGCGAAAGAATAACTCTTTCCTTTGAAGCTATCGATAATCTATCGGGAATTGAAAGCAGCTATGTTCTGTTCAATGGTGAGAAATATAGTAACGGAGCTGTGGTTATGTTAATAAGGGGAGGAGATAATAAGATTGAATTTATTGCTGAAGATAAGGCCGGAAATGTGAGCTGTGTAACAAAAACACTAACTGTAATCGCACCTAAATTTAAGGTTTCGGGTTATGTAGCTCCAAGCTTTATGATAGGTAAACAAAGTCCTTCAGTGATAAACTCCGGATTCACGGTTGAGATAGTCGGTACAGGGTTGTCGGCAATTACCGACGATAGGGGCTATTTTGAAATAAAGGATGTTCCGATGAGTATAGACTATACTCTAAAAATAAGCAAGCAAAACTATTTGTCAAGAGAAATAAAGGATGTAGTTGTGAGCGAGGATGTCAAAATTTCGACTTATGACTCACCGGTAGAAATGTGGGCAGGAGATATTGCAGTAAATGGAGTGCAGGACGGTGCTATAAACATGTTAGATGTTGTGGCAATGGCAAAACTGTACAACACCTGGGTAGGAGAGCCGGATTATGACGAAAGCTTTGATTTCAACATGGATAAGGCTATCAATTTAATAGATATTGTTATTATGGCCGTTCACTTTGGATGCTTTTATGAGACTGCTTCATAGCCCCAGGGATTAAAATATACAGAGGAGATACAATAATTTAGATACAATAATTAAACAATTCATATGAAAGGTCGGCTATTCTTCTAACGAACAGCCGGCCTTATATTTAATTTCATTCCATTTCGACCCTGTATGTAATTCTGGAGTGACATTTATTTCATTAAATTTCAAATAATTTAAAATTTAACTTTTAGTATAAAAAATATTATATTCAATATTGCCTTGAAGATAAATATAGTTTCTCTCTGAAGCTAAAAGGTTTATTTTATTTTCAGATTCAATTTCTACTCCTGCCCCATATCTAAAATACACCCCTGTTGCACCGGGATTGGCATGTTTGCTAATAAAGTGTCTACTTGTTATGTAAGTTATTTCTTTTTTAGAAAAATCAATAAGATATAAATCTGAGAGATCTTTATTTTCTTTCATCAATTCCTCAGTTCTGAAACCAATCAAATATATTCTTTCGGATATATCTGTTATTAATGAAATATTATCACCGCCATATTTTAATTTTATGCCTCCAAAAACCAGTTCAAATCTACAATTCGAATCTTCTAAGGGCAGACCATTAGATTTATAGACATCTGTCATACTATTATCAATTACAACAACATAGAATATTTTTTTTCCATTCTCAACTCTTGATGTAATACCCACCGCTCCTGCTTTTCTATCATCCCTTTTAATTGTTGCAGGGAGCAGGGAGGGTCTTGTGTTATCTGTCATGTTTTTCAGGTCATAAAACCTAATAACAGAGGATTTCTTTTTGTCACCGTTAGGTTCTAGTGATAATGCAAGATATCCATTTTCATGTTCAATCTGGCATCCACCGGGATGATTATATCCCTTTTCCGGTGTATCCATCCTGTACAGTATTTTTTTACTTTTTCTATTAGCTACAATTATTGAGCCAAAATCAGTACCTGAACTTTCACTATTATGTGTAAGGATGATATAATCTTTATAGGCACCCATACCTTGAATATGAGCTTTGCATGTCGGTGCAGTAATAGGAAGTCCAGAAATACGACCTGAAACTTTAGACGAATCTCCTTTTTGACTAATATTATTGAATACCTTTTCAACATTATTAACTCTCATTTTCTGATCTTGTCAATATTACTTGACACATTTTTCTCGAACACTTTGTGGTTTTTG